>CAYIRZ010000207.1:0-6174 GCA_964365845.1 uncultured Streptomycetaceae bacterium | reverse complement strand
CATCGGCGCTGACTGTTTCGATTTTTCGGGATTGCGTCCGCGCGCGCGCGCGCCGAACAGTTGGCCGCGGATCAGGCTGCCGTGCTCCTGCTCGAGTTCGTGCAATCGCGGAAATGCGGCGGCTACACTGAGCGTCTCCGGATTGCCCGCATACACCCCGCCGACAAATGGGTTGACTGCATAATCCAGAAATTCAACACCGAGGCGCCGGCGCACGAAAGCCGCGACCGATTCCTCGGCATCCGGCGCGCCGCGGACGATGAACGGCTCGCGGAACAACCGTAACTTGGCGCGAGTCGAGAACAGCGGCGTGGTCAGGAACGCGAACGGCGACAGCGGCAGGGCGTTCAGCCTGCCCTGGCGCAGAATATAGCGGTTGCGCGCTTCCGGGTTGGCAGGGATACGCGCGCCGGCGATTCCCAGCGCCTCGAGCAACGGCGTGATCAGCGGCGTGGGTTCCAGCGCGCTGTTCGGTCCGGATTCGAGCAGGCAGCCCTGTTCGCGCGAAGTGGCAATGCATCCCCCCGCGCGCGAACCCATTTCGAGCACCAGCACGCGTGCCCCCTGCTGCTGGATTCCCCAGGCGCTGGCGAGGCCCGAAATCCCGCCGCCCACGACGATCACATCGGCATCGATACCGCGTGTCACTGGTTATTCTTTGCTCACGTGGTTTCGCAACTAGCAGCCTGTCGGACTTGGCCCCATTCACCGGAACGCGTAGCGTTAACGGATCGCTGTTGATCGTCGCTTCGGTGACAGGCTGCTAAAAGCTCATTTGAGCTTGGTCGCTTCGATGGCGGCCTTGGCGCCAAAGCCGACCGTGACCGGGAACGACACCAGGTGGCCGCGGGAGGTCATGTTTTCGTCGTGCACCGCGAAGGCGAAGTTGTAGGCTTTGCCTTCCTTCAGGGCCTTGTCATCGGGATTGGCCAGGTTCAGCGGGCGGGCCCATACGAGAGTCCACATGCCATCTTTCCAGACACCCTTGACCTGCTTGTTGTCGGCGGCCGAGCCCGCGGCGTCTTCCCTGCTTACGATGTACTGGGAAAGGAGATCCCCTGCTTTCCATCCGGCGTTGGGATCGAACGGGACCGCGTTCTCTCCGCGGACCATGGCGGTCGGCATCTTGCGGATGTCGTCGAGCGCAAGCGCTTTCTTCCCGGTTTTCTTCTCGTCGTACATGAACTTTGGTTGCTTGGACTTCGGATCCATGTTCGAACTGAACGGATTTTTGCCGGCGTCAAAATTGCGGAATTCGAGCACGTAGCCATCGTCCGCCATGCCGACCGGGTTGGAGCGGTGGGCGCGCCACTGGATCAGATCGAGAAAACCGCCCTCAGCCTTGATCTTGTTGATTTCATCCAGGCTCTTGCCCTTGTCCCAGGATGCCAGCGCGTCGGTGCGCGTCGACGGCAGGTACTTGCGCACGTCGTTTTTCTTGATGGCCTGGTACAGCGGGTTCGCCTGAACCTCCGCCGCGGTCGGCTGTTTCGGGGCGTCACGTTCGCCGTTGTGGCAGGTGAGCCAGCAACCCTGCTTCGCGAAACCCGGCACCGCGCCGTCGTCGATCATGATCGAAAAGCGGTCTTCATAGATTCCCGGTTGCTCGCCCTTCCGGACCGCCGCCGCCAGTTTCTGGTTGCCGTACGGCTTCCATTCCTTGCCGTCGAAGCGCAGAAACGGATAGGCCTCGCCCGGATAGTTGTTCCGGGTTTTCCACTGGGTGCGGAAATAGGCGTTCTCGTTGTCGTAGGCGATCTGCACGTTGACCTGAACCGACCCGTTCTTGCCGTCGACGGGCGTGGGCTCGAGCTTGTTGGCCTTGACCAGCTTGTCGCCCAGTTTCGCTTCGGCGCCCTTATGGCAAGTCACACACTCCCCGCCTCCGGTCACCATCTGCGCCCCCGGATGGTCGGGACTGCGCAGCCACTGATAGGTTGACTGGCCCGGATAGAACAGCGTCAGGGTGTTGGAAGGAACGCCGGTCCAGTTGATGGTCGCGGGATCGGCCGCCAGAGCGGATCCCGCCAACACGGCGGTGATGCCGAGAGCCAAGGGCGATAACTTAAGCAGTTTCATGATCTGTCCTCGTAAATGCCGTTGCAAGTGGTGTGTTTCCAGGCTTCATCCTGCCGCCTAAATGCGGCCTCTTGAAACATACACAACAATAGCGCGCCAGCGGTTGATCTAGATCAAACGACGCACAATTGTGAGCGGCGGGATGAATGGAAATTATTGACCACCACGCTCGTCAAGCAATTCAGCATCATTTGATCTATGTCACATTTGCCGGATGTCTTGTCGATAATAATATCTCAGCATCTTTGCTTATTATCGGTTCAGGTTATTCAGAGCATGCCCAAGACACGCATTCCGGTCGAGGATTTTCTTGTCAACTTGCCGCTGTTCAAGGACCTGGACAGGGTGGCGATCATGCGTTTTGCCGACGGCACAACCGAGATCGATGCGCCGCGGGAGACCCTGGTGTTTCGTCGCGGTGGCCCATGCGCCGGATTTCACATTGTGGTGTTCGGCCAGGTCAAGCTGTCATTGGAAACCAACCGTGGCGACGAGAAGGTGGTCGAGCTGATCGGTCCGGGGATGAGTTTCGGCGAAGCGGCCATGTTTCTCGGCAAACCGCACATCGTGACCGCGGAAACGCTCACCGACAGCAAGCTGCTGCACGTTGCAAAAGAAGCCGTGCTCCATGAAGTCCGGCGAGACCCGGATTTTTCACGGCGCGTGATCGAGATGTTGAGCCGTCGCCTGTATCAGTGGACCATGGATCTCGAAAGTTACACGCTGCGTTCCGGAACCGAGCGCGTCGTCGATTATCTGCTGAGCCACGAGCTCGAAAGCGTGTTAAACGGCGCGCTGCGCGTCACGCTGCCGGCGAAAAAAGGGATCATCGCCTCGCGGCTGAATCTCACGCAGGAACATTTTTCGCGCATTCTGCACGAGCTGATGGTGGCGAGTTTGATAGAAGTCGATGGCCGCCACGTGCGCATTTCGGATATCGACAGGCTGCGGGCATACTGCGTTTAACGGACTTCGTTGTTGATGACTACGGTGATTCCGGCCGCGCTGTTCGCGATGGGCGCGCTGAACCCCTCCAGATCGCCGGGCTGTGGCTTCGCGGTTGCGGATTTCGAGATGCGCGCGCCCACCACGATCTGAGGAAAGCTCGACAAGCTCATGCCCGGCGCCATGGCCATCGTGTCGTCGAGCTTGAAGGTGACGGGCAGTTCGCGCGCCTGTTTGCGCAGTATCGCCAGCGGCATGCGCGGACCCTCGGCGGCGCGCGCGAAAATCAACACGGTATCGGTCGGCGCGACCTTTGCGGCGAGTTCCGGCGCAAGCCGTATCACGCCGCTCACGCCGCTCTTGCTCGCGGCGGCGCTTGCGCTGCGCGGCGCAGGCGTACCACCTTTGCCCAGCGTCCGCGCTTCGGCGACGCTGGCGCTGACCGAGCGGGCGAATTCAGAATCCGGGGGCGCCAGCTTCAGGATTTGCTCCCAGTAATCAACCGCCTTCGCGTAGTTTTTGTTATCGAACGCGGCGCTGCCGGCCAGTGCCAATGCTTTGATGTTGTTGGGATCGATCCGCAGGGCGCGCGCGATAAGCTTTTCCGGCTCGCCTTGCAGGCGCCGGCCTTGCGCCATCGCCAGCGTATCGGCATAGTCCGCGAGCAGCTGCGCGTCATTCGGCGACTGCTTTGCGGCATTGGCATAGGCGGAGGCGGCCTGGTCGAAGCGGCCGAGCGTGCTATAGGAGCGTGCCAGAATGATCCATCCTTCGACGTTATCCGGATTGCTTTGGAGGCGCGCCGCGAGCCGCTGGACCATTTCCTCGATTTGCTCGGCGGTGACCTCGTGGCCAGGCCCGCTTGCAGCCTTGCCCTGTCCCGGAACGAGCGCCTGCGGCGTGCCGACGGCGAAGTAGAGCGCAGTCGCGCATAGCGGCAGCACCAGCACCATGGCAATCGCGCTGGCGCGTCCATGCCGCGGTCTGTCTGCAACGGCGTCGTCCGTGTCCACGTCCTCGATCAGCCGGGCCTCGAGTTCGCGCCGCGCCTTCTCGTAATGTTCCGCGCTTAACGTTCCGGACTGCAGATCGGCGTCGAGTTCCTTGATCTGGTCGCGGTAGAGCGTGATGTTGACTGCTTTGCGCGAAACACTCTGCGCGGACGGTTTCCTGAGCAGTGGCGGCACAATGAACAGCAGGGCTCCGGCGACCAACAGCGTGCCGATGATCAGGAACGTCGTCATCGCTTGTCCGTTTCGCCGTCTGCCGCGAGCAGCTTCGCGGCACGTTCGCGTTCGGCCCCGCTCAGTTCGGTTTCGGCTGCCGCGCGCCTGCGCGCGAGTCCGAGGAACAGCGCAAAAAGTCCGACTGCGAGCAGCAGCAGCGGCCCCAGCCACAGCACCAGCGTAGTCGCTTTGAACGGCGGGCGATACAGCACGAAATCGCCGTAGCGTGCCACCATGAAATCGATGATGTCCGAATCGCTCTGGCCCTGTTTGATTTTCTCGCGCACCTGGTTCTTAAGGTCGATCGCGAGCGGGGCATTCGAATCCGCGATCGTCTGGTTCTGGCACACCAGGCAGCGCAATTCCCCGGCTAGCGCGGTCACCCGCTGCTCCAGCGCAGGGTCTTCCGCCGCCGGCGCCGCTTCCTTGCCAAAGGCGGGATTGCACAGTATCAGAAATACCAATGCCAGTGTCTTAGCCACGATTGAGCTCATTGACGAGAGGGAGGATTTTCTGTTTCACGATTTCGGGCGTAACCACGCCGATCCTCTTAAAGCGGATCACGCCGTGCTTGTCGATCACGTAGGTTTCCGGAACGCCGTAGACCCCGTAGTCGATGCCCACCCTGCCGTTGATGTCGTATGCCGAGAGTTGATAAGGGTCGCCCAGGCGCTGCAACCAGGCAACGCCGTTTTCACGCTCGTCCTTGTAATTCAGTCCATAAATCGGCACTACGCCGCTCTTGGCAAGGTCCAGCAGCACGGGGTGTTCCTCGCGGCAGGAAACGCACCAGGATGCCCATACATTGAGCAGCCATACCTTTCCGAGCATGTCCTTTTCGGAGAACGTCTTGCCCGGCTCATGCAACTGCGGCAGTTCGAAATGTGGTGCAGGCTTGTCGATGAGCGGCGAGGGTACTTCGCGCGGGTTGAGCGTGAGCCCTACGCCGAGCAGCAGCACCAGCGCGGCAAAAATACCCAGCGGCAGGAACACCTGGGCCTTGTTCAGCGTTTGCGCAGTCATTGTATCGATCTCAGGGAACCGGTGTGACCTGCGGGTCGCGCGGGACTGCCGCATGATGGGTTTCTTCGCGCTGGCGGCGCGCCGCAATGCGATAGCGGCGGTCGCTTGCCGCGAGCAAACCGCCCAGCGCCATCAGCACGCAGCCGCCCCAGATCCAGTTCACGAATGGCTTGTGCTGCACGCGTACCACCCACGCCGTCGGACTGACGGCTTCACCCATCGAAACGTAAAGATCGCGCGTTAAGCCCCGGTTGATCCCCGCCTCGGTCATCGGCATGTTCTGTGCTTTGTACACGCGCTTCTCCGGGTAGAGCGTGGCGACGGGTTTCCCCGCCTCGGTTACCTGAATCGTGGCGCGCGCGGCCACGTAGTTCGGCCCGGTGATTTCCGCTATGCCGTCCATCCGGAAGGCATAGCTGCCGACGGAAACCGTGTCGCCGGGCTCCATGCGCACGTCGCGCTCGGTCTCGTAGCCCTTCACCACTGTGACGCCGACCACGAAAACGGCGATGCCGAAATGGGCGAGCAGCATGCCGTAATAGGCGCGCGAGGTATTGCGCAGGCGCGCCCAGGCGTTCGCGCCGCCGGACTGGCGGCCCGCTTTTTCCCAAAGCTGCACCGCGCCGGATGTCACGATCCATGCCGCCAGCAGCAGCCCGAAGCTCACCAGGGCGCTCCAGCGGCCAAGCACAAACGGCAGCAGCAGCGCGCTCGCCACGCTTACGGCGAATGCCCACCGCAGGCGGACTGCGATTTCCGGCAGGCCGGCTTTCTTCCAGCGCATGAGCGGACCAATTCCCATCAGGAACAGCGCGGGCGCCATCACCGGCGCGAACACGGCCTCGAAGTACGGCGGGCCCACCGAGATCTTGCCCAGCCCCAGCGCATCGAGCACCAGCGG
>CAYIRZ010000206.1:0-6181 GCA_964365845.1 uncultured Streptomycetaceae bacterium | reverse complement strand
ATCAGCGCGACCTCGCCGTTGCCGAGAATGGTCGAGCCGCTGATGCAGGTGACCCTGCTGAACATTTTGTCGAGCGGCTTGATGACGGTCTGGAACTCGCCGAGCAGCGTGTCCACCACCAGCCCCGCCTTGCGGCCGGCATGCTTCACCACCACGATGCTCCCGCGCCGGGAAACCGCGCCTGCCACCTCGAACAGCTCGCGCAGGCGGATGAACGGCAGCACCTGGCCGCGCAGGTCGGTGTAGTCGTGCCCGGGCTCGGCGGAAAACTCCACGCATTCCTCGATCATGTCCTGCGGTATGACGAACACCGAGTTGCCCAGGCCCACCTGGAAACCGTCGATGATCGCGAGCGTGAGCGGCAGGCGCACCGTCACCATCGTGCCCACGCCTTCCTCGCTGCTGACGTCGACGCTGCCGCGCAGCGCGGTGATGTTGCGTTTCACCACGTCCATGCCGACGCCGCGCCCCGACAGGTTGGTGACCTGGTCGGCGGTGGAGAAACCAGCCTCGAAAATCAGGCCGTAGATTTCGCCGTCGCTCAAGACCCGGCCCGGATCGATCAGTCCGCGCGCGACGGCCTTCGCCATGATTTTGTCGCGCTTCAGGCCGCCGCCGTCGTCGCTGACTTCGATCACGATGCTGCCCGAATCATGGTAGGCATTGAGTTTGACGGCGCCCTGCGCCGGCTTGCCGCGCGCCGCCCGCGCCTCGGCCGGCTCGATGCCGTGGTCGATCGCGTTCCTGACCAGGTGCGTGAGCGGATCGGCGATTTTTTCCACCACCGTCTTGTCGAGTTCGGTGTCCTCGCCGCTGATGACGAGCCCGATGTTCTTGCCGAGCTCGCGCGCCACGTCATGCACCACGCGCTGGAAACGGCTGAAGGTCGCGCCGATCTTGACCATGCGCAGTTGCAGCGCGCTGTCGCGCACCTCTTCGACCAGGCTCGACAGCGTCGAGGTGCATTCCTGCAGCTCGGCGAGCTGCGCTTGCCGCGCGGTCAGGTCGACGCTGGCGCCGGCGATGACCAGCTCGCCGACCAGGTTGATCAGGCGGTCGAGCTTGTCGGCATCGACCCGGATGACGCTGCTTTCGCGCACGTGCGCTTCCTTGACCTGCTGCTGCTTGGCCAGCGCCGCCTGTATGACCGGCTTGTCGACCGCGCCTTGCTGCGCGAGTATCTCTCCCAGAGGCTGGTTGAACGAACAGCCGAGCGTCGGATCGGAGAGGCAGCGTTTGCAATCGCCACCGGCGGTTTTATACTCGCAAGTCTCGGGGCTTACTTCCGCTCCTCCCGGGCAGCGCTGGTATTGCAATGCCGCCTGGAGTTCACGCTCGGTCAGCGCGCCGCTCTCGACCAGAATCTCGCCCAGGCGGAATTCCTGTTCCGGGAGCGCATTGACCAGATCGATATACTCCGAAACCTTGCTATGCGGCGGCAGGATGCGGATCGCGCAATCGTCGCGCACGAACTCGAATACATTCTCGATGGCGGCCTTGTCGATGCCGCTGTTGAATGCGATCTCGAAACCCAGATAACACGATTCGGGGTCCATCTCGGCAGCCACGGGAATCGCGTCGGGCAGCGTGACGATGCGCTCGATCGTGCCGAGCTTGCCGAGATAGCGGATGAACGACAGCGGGTCCATGCCGTTTCTCAGCACGTCCGGGCCGAACCGCAGCGAGATGTGCCAGTTGCCGGTTGCCACCGAGGCATCGTCGATCTGCCTCGACGCGGATGTGATTCGCGGGGCCACGGCAATGGGCTGCCAGGCTTGCGGCTGTGGTTGCGGCTCAAGGTATTCGCGCAACTGCTCGATGAGCGGTTCGCCTTGTTGCGTCACTACCGGGTCCGCGCCAAGCTGGCCGGCATCGACCGCGTCGATCAGCGTGCCGATGTGGTCGCAGCAGGACAGCAGCAGGGCAATCAGTGCGTCCGAAATCCCGACCTTGCCGTCGCGCACCATATCGAGCACGCTTTCGACGACGTGGGTAAACGTAACGATGTGGTCGAGGCCGAACAGGCCGGCCGAGCCCTTGATGGTATGGGCGGCGCGAAAGATCGCGCTCACCGCTTCGGTCTTGTCCTGCCCCCGCTCGATCGCGAGCAGCGCTTTTTCCATGTCCTCCAGCAGCTCACGGCATTCGATGATGAAGGTTTGCAGCGCCTGATCGAGATTCATTTGGTTTCCTCGCCGAGGGTTTGCACGACGGGCGGATCGCCGAAATACGTCGCAAGGCCGAGCAGTTCGAGCACTTCGGTCACCGCGGGGCTCAGCGCGGCCAGGCGCAGTTCCCGCTGTCCGGTCTGCGCCGATTTCCTGGCCATCATCAGGAGCTGCACGCCCGAAGTGTCGATCTCGGTGACCCCGGCCAGATTGACTTCGACCACCGCCGACCCTTCCAGCTCGGCGAGCAGCGCCTGTTTCAGCTCGAACGCCCGATAGATGGTCATTTCGCCTTCGATGCGCAGCACGGATGTGCCGCCCTCGCCCCTGTTTGTGGTCGTCATGATGTTCTCCTTAGGAGTTTGTCGGGGCTTAGTCCGACAAACTCCTGGGCCGCGCGACCAAGAAAACGGGGCAAGGTCATGGCAGCACCAGCTTCTGCACCGCGCCGAGCATCTGCTCCGGCTTGAACGGCTTCACCACCCAGGCCTTGGCGCCCGCGGCCTGGCCTTCCTGTTTTTTCGCTTCCTGCGATTCGGTCGTGAGCATGATGACCGGCGTGAACTTGTAGTTCGCCATCTGCTTCAGCGCCTTGACAAAGCTGATGCCGTCCATGTTCGGCATGTTGACGTCGCTGATGACGAGATGGACTTTCTGCCCGGTCAGCTTGGCGAGCGCGTCCTTGCCGTCGCAACCTTCAAGCACGTCGTAGCCCGCGCCTTTCAGCGCGATGCCCACTACCTGCCGCAGCGAGGCCGAGTCGTCCACTACCATGATGGTCTTTGCCATGTCGCCCTCTAGAAAAACGTGATTTCCGAATCGTGCTTTTCCAGCACTTTGCCGCCGTGAACGGCGCGTTCCTTCGCCATCGTGTACGTTGCTTCGAACTCGGCAAGCAGCTCCACCGGATCGAGCGGCTGCAATGCGCCGCCTTGCTCGAACTGCCGGCGGTTCTGTTCCAGGTAGTCGGGCAAGCGCCCGATGTTGAGTTTGACGTGGCTCATGATCTGGCTTACACGGTCCTGGAACTGCAACTGCACCAGCGCTTCGGAAATTTCCGACTTGATGCCGATGCTTTCGCCTTTGAGAATGCTGGCGGATTGCACCAGGGCGTCGGTAATGCTCCTGAAATCGGACAATACCGAGCCGATGGTCGCCTCCGACGCGAACTTCGAGTCGCCTTCCTGCCGCGTCGACTCTTCGGCGGTCTGCTGAGCCGAGATGATCGCGGCACTGATCACGCCGACCTTCTGCGCGATGCGCTTGCCGGCTTCGCCGGACAGGGCGGACAATTTGCGGACTTCGGAGGCGACGACCGCGAAGCCGCGCCCCATTTCACCGGCATGAGCCGCCTCGATGGCGGCGTTGAGCGCCAGCAGGTTGGTTTGCGCGGCAATGCTTGCGACGTCGGCGGCCATGCCCTGCAGTTCGGCTATGAACTGGTTCAGGTCATGAACCTTGTCCAGGATTGCCGCCCTGCTGTTCATGGCGGATTTCAGTGAAGCGACGACCGAGCCGAGTTCCTGCTCGCTCTTGGCGAACACCGCCACCAGGCCATTGCCGCCGTCTTCAATGGATTCGGTTGCCGCGCTGGACGCCGCGACGGCCTGGTTCAGCTTGTCGACAATCCCGGAAAAACGCTGGGTCAGATCGGACACGGCAACCGCCATCTCGGTGCGGGAAGTCTCGAGGTGCCCGGTCCACACCGGGATCACCTTTTCCCCGAACCGCTGCCGGCCGTCGATGTAGGTCTGGATCGAGAGCCGGATCCCGGTTTGCATTGCCGCGATGCGCCGGCCGGCGACAAGGCCGGCAACGCCAAACGCCGCGGCAACGAGCGCGCCGGCCCAGCTCCAGCCGCCAGCCGCCAGCACGGCTATCCCGCCGGCGAACCCCAGGCCGGCCGGATAGAGCGGATAGGCGTAACTCTGGTCAAAGCTATTCACTGCGTGAACTCCAGCAATATTATCGCCAGCATCGATGCCGTGATGATGCCCTTCAATGTGAAAGCGAGAATCACCCCTATCCCGAGTTTCTTCCAACGCGCGGTCCTGCCCGACGAGGCGTCGGCGGCCGGCGGCAGGTGCAAGACATTCATGTTCATTTGCTCGCGCGGGCCGCACCGGAAGGATGGGTCGTGGTCTGCGATGAGCCAACCGCGGCACTCGTCATGGCGTCGGCAAGCACGCCATAGACCGCGGTCCAGGCCTGCCTGACTTCGTCGGTAAAGGCGGCGCCGAGCCCCTGTTCCAGCGTCCATAGCAGCGCGCCGCCCACCGTTGCATAATTTTCTGGCTTGACACCATAACCGGCGTGACGCCGTCCCAAGTCGTGCAGGGCCGGCACTAATCCCGGCAAATCGTTAAGCTTGCTCACGGCAATCCCGATCATGCCCATCAGGCGCTTGCCCTGCTGCTTCATGTCGCCCTTGAACAACGCCTTCAGATCGGGAGCGGTTTCGAACAACCGGTTGTAGAACATCGCCGCCGCCGGATCGGCGATCGGCAATACCTTGGCGAAGCTTTCCTGCACCAGCGCAATCTGTTTGGGGCTCATGTTCGAATCCTCCTTGGTTGAATTAACCTAGAAAAAGTAGTTAGCCACAGAGATCACAGAGAAAAATCATTGGGTTGTTTATCCTGTGCGAATAACCCAACGGGTGAGCATGTGTAGGACCGTAACGCCTTAAACCTCTGTGTCCTCTGTGTCCTCTGTGGCTCGCTTCTGCGTTTTTTAGGATTAACGTAGTTACCGCCGTTTGCATTGCCGGTGTCATGACTGGGGAAGCGGGGTGCCGCGCGCGGAGAGCGGCGACCGCGGCGGGTGCCGTTCTGAAGCCGGTTTCAAGGGTACGGAAGTGAGCCCTGCCAATGGCGCCGGCGTCCGGCTGGTGCGGCCGATTGGGCTCGCGTACGGCAGGCGCCGCATCGAATCCGGTCGTAAAGGTGCCGTTGAACTGCAACATCCCATACCCCAAAAGGTCCGCGGGCAATTCCCGCATACTTCAGTCAAAAACAACGGGGTCTGGGTTGTTTAACAGTAAAGCTGTGGCCTAATGCTGCGTGCCAGCGACAGGCCGGACCGCTGCCTGCAGCCATCTTTGTTCCGCGGGAATCTCGGCGGAGATGGCACGAGCAACAGTTGTATCGGCGCAGGCTGAATAAACTTTAGACAGCCGCATCACATGCTTTACCGAATCTAACAAAGGCCGGTGCAGTCGGAATTTCAGAACAGACCGGCTTTTTCCCTGCATTTCGATGATTGTCCCGAGATCAGCCTTGCCGGAGAGGAGCGACGCTTCACGCCAACCGCAATTTTCTACCCGATGTGGGATACCACCGCTACCCCCGGTGGAATCCGCAGGTCAAGCGGCCATCGCAAGCGGCGTGATGTCCGCAAGCCGGTCGGCGAGCGTCTCGCGGGCATGCACAAGATCGTGATGTGCCTGGAGATTGAGCCAGAATTCGGCTTCCATTCCAAAAAACACCCCCAGCCGCGCGGCGGTGTCGGCCGTGATGGCGCGCTTGCCCGCCACAATCTGACCGATGCGGCGCTGAGGCACTCCGATTTCCTTGGCCAAACGGTACTGCGTCACCCCGAAGGGTTTGAGAAATTCCTCCAGCAGAATTTCCCCCGGGGTCGCCAGTGGAACCTTACGCTTTGCCATGATCCTTGCTCCTCAATGGTAATCGACGATCTCGACATCCCAGGCCGCTCCATCGCGCCAGACGAAGCAGACGCGGAACTGGTCGTTGACGCGAATGCTCCACTGCCCGATACGATCGCCCGAGAGCTTCTCCAACCTGTTCCGTGGCGGCACACGCAAAGACTCGATGCGCGTGGCGGCATGTACCATCTGAAGCTTTCGAATTGCCACGGCGGCGAAGTTGGCAAAACGTGGCACACGCGCCCCATCGAACAAGGCTTCGGTATCTCGGCACCTGAACGTCTTGATCACATACGCATACTAACGCCATGCGTTAGTATAGTCAAGGTAACGAATTGCCTCGATA
>CAYIRZ010000205.1:0-6181 GCA_964365845.1 uncultured Streptomycetaceae bacterium | reverse complement strand
GCCATCGACGATTTTGGACCGCAACGCATCTCACGCGGTAATGGTTAACAGGCCCTAGGAGTTGTCGGACTTGGCCCCGACAAACTCCTAGTGAGCGCAGAGCACGCCATGAATCCAGCCGGCGCCGTTTCTGAAACCGAACTCAAGCTGCGGGTGCCGCCGGACGCGTTGCGTCGGCTCGGCGCGCATCCTCTTCTTAAAGGCCATGGGCGTCCGGTCACAAAAAAACTCTACAGCATTTACTTTGACACGCCTGATCTTGATCTGTGGCGGCGGGATGTCGCGTTCAGGCTGCGGCGGGATGGCGCGCGCTGGGTGCAGACGGCAAAAGGCGGCGGCACTGTGCAGGGCGGCCTGCATCAAAGAATCGAACTCGAGACCGGGGTCGCTGGACCGTTTCCGGACTGTGCGGCAATCGACAGTGGGGCGTTTTCCGGCCTGTTTTCATCGCCGCGGCTGTGTGCGCAGTTGCAGCCGGTGTTTATTACTGAATTCAGCCGCACGAGCCGGATCGTCACGCTCAAACCGGACGTCACGGTGGAGGTCTGTATCGACCGCGGCGAGATCAAATGCGGCGACTCCATCGAGACGATTTGCGAGCTTGAACTCGAGCTCAAATCCGGGCCGCCATGGTATCTGTATGAGTTCGCGCTGCAATTGCTGGACAGCGTGCCTCTGCGCATCGAGAACCGCTCCAAGGCCGAACGGGGCTATGTCCTGCTTCGCGGCGAACGATCTGCGCCAACCAAGGGGCACGCCGCGGCACTGACCGCGGACATGCCGGTCAATGATGCATTCAAGGCGATCATGTGGGCCACGCTCAGCCACCTGCAGGCCAACGAGCGCGGCATGCTCGAGAGTCGTGATGCGGAGTATCTGCACCAGGTGCGCGTGGCGCTGCGCCGGCTGCGCTCCATTTTCAGCGTGTTCGCAGATCTATTTCCGGGGGAACAGACTGCACCGCTGACAGCCGAATTGAAATGGCTCGCGGGCGCGCTCGGCCCGGCGCGCGACTGGGACGTGTTCATGACCGAGACGCTGCCGCCGATTCTGGGTGAGTTCGGCGGCCAGGGCGGACTATCGGCATTCAGGAGGCAATGCGCACGGCTCCGGCAATCGGCGCGGCGCCATGCCCGGAATGCACTGGATTCGCAGCGTTATCAGCGTCTGACCCTGATGCTCTCCGCCTGGCTGGTTGCCGAACCCGGGCTGAAACAGGCGGATGATGCCATGCTCGCTGCATTTCGCGCGCCCGCCGCGGAGTTCGCCGGCGCCGTGCTCGAGCGGCGTTACGAGCGCGTCAGAAAACGCGGCCGCAAACTACGGCAGCTGCCTGCCGCCGAGCTGCACCGCCTGCGCATCGCGATCAAGAAGCTGCGTTATGCCGTCGATTTCTTCTCGACGCTTTATGACGGGAAGCGCGTGCAGGAGATGCTGGCACGACTGACCCGCCTGCAGGATATACTGGGGGCCATGAATGACGCGGCAACGGTAGCCGGTCTGATGCAAGGATTGGGCGCCAAACCCGGCAATGCCGTTGTCGAGGCGCGCGGCATCGTGCTCGGCTGGAGCAAGGGCCGCGCGGAAATGCTCGGACATGAGCTGCGTGCGGCCTGGAAGGCGTTTCGCGGCAGCGGGAAATTCTGGTAGGCTGCCGCGCAAAAATGGATGGAGCTTGCTCATGGAACTGATTTTGTGGCGTCATGCCGACGCCGAAGACGGACTACTGGATGCCGAGCGCAAGCTGACCGCGAAAGGAATAAAGCAGGCGGAGCACATGGCGACTTGGCTCAGGAAAAGATTGCCGGAGGATGCGGTGGTGCTGGCAAGCCCGGCGCAACGCGCGCAGCAGACGGCGCGGGCGCTGACGGGAAGCTTTGAAACCAGGCCTGCTCTGGGCATCGCGGCGACACCGCAGGCTGTGCTCAAGGCCGCAGATTGGCCGCGCGGCGCCGGCGCGGTAGTGGTGGTCGGCCATCAGCCGACTCTCGGTCAAGTGGCGGCCTTGTTGCTTAGCGGCAGTGCGATCGAGTGGAGCATCAAGAAAGGCGCGGTGTGGTGGTTTACCCATCGCGCGCGCCACGGCAAATCCGAGACCCTGTTGCGCGCGGTGGTGCCGCCGGAGTTTCTATAAGATGCCGTTCACGAACTGATCAGCCGGATCGGGTTTTTGACGCTGGATGAAAGTCATGCGCAGACGGTGTTCGCTGAAATAATTCACTAGCGAGCACGAAAGCTCGGAGCATCAGATTAACCGGAACGGATGACGCTATAATGAACTGCCTCCCCCTTGTTATAATTAAAGTCGTTAATTTTCAATGACTTAATTCTATCCTAAAAAGGTGCGAGCATGTTTGAATCGGCCGAACTTGAGCACAAGATCAAAAAGGCGGTGTATGAGCGCGAAGAGCCGAAGCTGCGCGAGGCGCTGCTCAACGCCCAGTATGATCTCAAGGAAAACGGCCGTTTCCCGGTGCTGATCCTGATTGCCGGGGTTGAGGGCGCCGGCAAGGGCGAGACGGTGAATCTGCTCAACGAATGGATGGACCCACGCCACATTCATGCGCATGCTTTTCCCGAGCCGTCCGACGAGGAGCGCGAGCGCCCGCCAATGTGGCGTTTCTGGCGCGCGCTTCCCCCCAAAGGCAAGATCGGGATTTTTTTCGGGGCATGGCATACCCAGCCTGTC
This sequence comes from uncultured Streptomycetaceae bacterium, assembly GCA_964365845.1. Classification (GTDB taxonomy): domain Bacteria; phylum Pseudomonadota; class Gammaproteobacteria; order Burkholderiales; family SG8-41; genus CAKKQX01. The sequence goes on along the minus strand of CAYIRZ010000205.1, from coordinate 3,492 downwards.
GTCGGGCGCGTGCAAGGACTGGTCAATGAGGGTGAATTCTCCCAGCAGATCTCGGAAGTCCTGCGTTTCGAGAAGATGCTTTGCGATGAGGGTGTGCTGCTGCTGAAGTTCTGGTTTCACCTGTCGAAAGAGCAGCAGAAAAAACGCCTGAAGGCGCTGGAGAAGGACCCCAGAACACGCTGGCGGGTCACCGATCTCGAATGGAAGTACTTCAAGCTCTACAAGAAGTTCATCAAGGTGTGCGAGCCGTTCCTGCGCAAGACCTCGACCGGCGAGGCGCCGTGGATCGTAGTATCGGGCGCCGATCCCCATTACCGTTCGCTCACCGTCGGACGCCACTTGTTGGCGGCGATGCGCGAGCGGCTCGACGAGAAGCCGGCCAAGCGCCTGCCCGGCAAGACCCCGCTGCTGCTGCCCGCGGCCGACAATTTGAATGTGCTGCGCGCGGCCAAGCTCGACCAGCCACTGACCAAAAACGATTACGCCAAGCAGCTTGAGAAATGGCAGGGGAAATTGAATTCCCTGTCGCGCCATGCGCGCTTCAAAGACATCTCGGTGGTGGCGGTATTCGAGGGCAATGACGCCGCGGGCAAGGGCGGCGCTATTCGTCGCATCACGGGGGCGCTTGATGCACGTGTTTACCACAATGTATCGGTCGCGGCGCCGACCGGGGAGGAGCGCGCTCAACCGTATCTGTGGCGCTTCTGGCGGCACATTCCGCGGCACGGCCGCTTCACCATCTTCGATCGCTCGTGGTACGGGCGGGTACTGGTGGAACGCGTGGAGGGTTTCTGCCCGGAGGCCGACTGGATGCGCGCCTATACCGAGATCAACGACTTCGAGCTGCAGCTCGCGTGCAGCCACAAGGTGGTGGTCAAGTTCTGGCTGGCGATCAGCAAGGACGAGCAGTACAAGCGCTTCAAGGCGCGGGAGAAAGTCGCCTTCAAGCGCTTCAAGCTTACCGAAGAAGACTGGCGTAACCGCGAGAAATGGGACGCCTATGAGCGGGCGGTGTGCGATATGGTGGACCGCACGTCAACCTCGATCGCGCCCTGGACGCTGGTCGAAGCCAACAACAAGTACCATGCGCGGATCAAGGTGCTTAAAACCCTGTGCCAGGCGATCGAGACGGCACTCGACCGCGTCAAGACTTAGCCCGCATCAGCGGTTTCCAGTTCCGGCAGCTGTTTGACGTTGAGATCGATCCCGAACGCTTCCCATTCCTGCATTTCGTCGCGCAACGCAGTCACGGTGAGCGGATTGCGCGCGAGCCAGTCGCGCTCGATGCTCAGGCGGAATTTCCGGCCGGACGCGCTTGCCTCCGTCACCGGGACCATGATGTCGGAGCGGCTGCGCAGGAGCAGCACCGCCAGCCGCAGCGCCAGCACCATTTTCCAGTCGGTGCCCGGATCGAGCTGGTCCTGGATCTTGCGCAGCGAGCGGCGGTGCGCCAGCACCAGCTGGCTCAGCCGTATTTGCTCATCACGCGAGAAGCCCGGCATGTCGGCGTTGCTGATGATGTATGCCGAATGCCGGTGGTAGCCGCTGTAGGCGACGGAAATGCCGATTTCGTGCAGCTTGGCAGCCCAGACGAGGAAACGCAGCCCGGTTTCGTCCCGCCCCCCGGCATCCCCGGACAGCTTGTTGTAAAGCTCTAACGCCAGCGCGCCGACGCGTCGTGCCTGCAGCGCATCGACGTGATAGCGCTGCATGAACTGGCTAACCGTGACGTCGCGCATATCCTGGTGATGAAAACGGCCGAGCATGTCGTAGAGGACGCCCTGGCGCATGGCGCCCGTGGCCGCCACCATGGAATCGATATCGAGTTCCGCCAGCACGGCGTTCATGATGGCAAGTCCGCCGGGCAGCACCGGCACGCGGTCGGGGCGCAGTCCCGCGAGTTCGACGCGGCCCATGTCGCCCGTCTTGATCAAGTGGTTGCGCAAGCGGTCGATGCCGGACGGCGTGATGCGGCCGTCTTCGAAGCCGTTCATTTGCATGATTTCCGCCAGCGCCCGGGCGGTGCCTGACGAACCCACCGCGTGCTGCCAGTTGCCGCGCGCGAAGCTGGCGGCGACGGGCTGCAATTCGGTGCGCGCCGCAAGCTCCGCCTGCTTCATCGCGGATTTGGTGATTTTGCCGTCCGGAAAGAAGCGCAGGCTGTAGCTGACGCAGCCCATGAACAGGCTGTCCAGTTGCTGTGGCTTGTGGTTGGCGCCGATGATGAGTTCGGTGGAGCCGCCGCCGATGTCCACGACCAGGCGTTTTTCCTTGGAGATAGGCAGGCCGTGCGAAACGCCGAGATAGATCAGCCGCGCTTCCTCGCGTCCCGCCACGACCTCGATCGGGAAACCGAGCGCAGCCTCGGCCTTTTTCAGAAACGCGGAAGCGTTCTTGGCGACACGCAGGGTATTGGTGCCGATCGCGCGCACCGTATGCGGGTCCAGACCGCGCAAGCGTTCGCCGAAGCGCTGGAGGCAGGCAAGCGCGCGTTCCTGTGATGACTCGTCGAGACGCTTGTCTTTGCCGAGCCCAGCGCCCAGCCGCACCGGCTCGCGCAGCGCATCGAGCGGGTAGATCTGGTCGCCCACCACCCGCGCGATCTGGCAGTGAAAACTGTTTGATCCCAAGTCAACCGCTGCCAGGGTTGAATATTCAGCCATTCAGCGCTGCTCGAATGCTTCGCGCTCGATAGCCTCGACGCCGGTATGGCGCACGTCCTTGCCTTTGACCATGTAGACCACGTACTCGGACATGTTCTTGGAGTGGTCGCCGATGCGCTCGATCGCCTTCGCGATGAACAGGATCTCGATAGTTTGGGAAATCGTGCGCGGGTCTTCCATCATGAAGGTGATGAGCTGGCGCAGGATGCCGCGGAATGCCTCGTCCACCTGCTCGTCCTGGCGCACGACCTTTGCCGCGACGGCGAGATCGAGGCGGGCAAACGCATCCAGGGCGTTCCTCAGCATGCCGAGCGCGATTTCGGCGACATGCCGGATTTCCGTGGTGCGCGGCACGGCGGGCCGGCCGGATTCGTAGATGAGCTGGGCCATGCGCGCGATTTTCGCCGCTTCGTCGCCGATGCGCTCGAGGTCGGTAATGGTCTTGACCACCATCATCAGCATGCGCAGGTCCCCCGCCGCCGGTTGCCGGCGGGCGATGATGGTGCTGCATTCCTCGTCGATCGCGACTTCCAGCGCGTTCACGCGGTGGTCGTCCTCGACCACGCTCGCCGCGAGCTGGATGTTGCCGCTGGACAGTGCGTCAAGGGCGCGCACGATCTGCTCCTCGACCAGGCCGCCCATCTGCAGCACGCGCGCGCGCACCGCCTCCAGTTCGGTGTCGAACTGTTTCAAAGTATGTTCGTGGGTAGGCATCTCAGCCGCCTCCTCTGTAAGAAATCCATGACCGTAACAGTTAATTATGACATTTTCGTGCTAGCAGCCTGTCGGACTTGGCTCCATTCGCCGGAACGCGTAGCGTTAATGGATC
>CAYIRZ010000204.1:0-6233 GCA_964365845.1 uncultured Streptomycetaceae bacterium | reverse complement strand
TCAAACGTTGACGCCTTAATCGAAGCAATCAAAGCGACGAACGCTTTGGAGCATTACTGCACCGCCAGCACCGAAATGCGCCCACTCCCTCTGCTATTGGCGCGCGGCCGGATCATGATCTCCACGTCTTGATTGAGCGCAGTCAGAAATTCCATCAGGCGTTCAACGGAAAACTGGTCAAGGCGGTAATTTTTCAGGGCCGAAACCTTGGGTTGCGGAATGCTGAGCAAGGTGGCGATTTCGCGTTGTTTGAGCTTACGTGCCTTGAGCAGTTCATTGACGGCAAGCGCCAGGCGGGTCTTGGTCTGCCGTTCAGCGGCATCGGGATATCCCAAATCGGCGAAGACATTGGTTGTTCCGCGGGTAATCGTGTTCATGGTGTACCTCTGCTTTCGTAATCGGCTTGAGCGCGTTTAAGGCGCTCTGTGATCAACTTTACGTCTGTCTGTGGTGTCTTGATGCCGCGCTTCGATTTCTTTTGGAAGGCATGTAGCACGTACACCACGTCGGCAAACCGCACCGTATAGACCGCGCGGTAAGTGTCGCCACGGTGATCCTCGACTATCTCCAGGACGCCCGGCCCCTCCCCTTTCCAAGGTTTGGCATTTAAATGCTTGGCGCCAAGCTGGGCCAAGCCGAGCGCATAGCCCATTTCGTCCTGCACCTCGCCCGGGAAGCTCAGGTAGTCCTTTTTCGCTGACGCCACCCAATGCAGCGGCTTTTCACGGGACGGACTGGGGGGAACATGGGACATATGAATATATACCAAGACAGGTATATTTAGTCAAGGGGAATCTATGGCCGTCTCCCCCTGCTCCGCACGGGGCCGGGCGCTACTCGCTGACGCTTACCGGGCTGCACCAAGCCAACGTTGTTAAGTTGGAATGGTTTCAGGTCGATCTTGAGCGCAAGACGGCATAGATACCTGGCGATAAGGCGAAGGGGGGTAACGGATATCCACATCTCGCTGAATGAAACTGCTGTCGCAGTGTTAAGGCGACGAATGAACCTGAAGGGGAAGTGGTGGCCCAGGACGACAACACGCCGCGCACTACATCCGGGAGCTGAGACTGATCCCAGGGTCAGTCGAAGCTGAGATCCATTTCGCGGCTTGTTGCTGCGCCGACACAAGGATTTTAGCTTCGGCCGCGCCTTCCGGCGCTTAACATTAACGGCTTTGCGCCGTGGATGTTTGAGCTTGCACTGAAACGAGCGATAGGCAGCGGCTATGCGCTGTTGTAGCGATGCGATATTCTCTTTTTATTTGTGCGAGGAGAAGTTCATATGACGGACCCAAGATGCGCGCAGTACGCGGCGCTGTGGCCGCGCAGTCCACGCCAGGCCAAAGTAAAATCCCTCGCAAAGCGGCTCGACACCCTTGAAGGCAAGACGATCGCCTGGCTCTGGGACTACCTGTTCCGAGGCAACGAAGTATTCGCGCAGCTGGAGGAAAGTCTCAAAGCGCGCTATCCCGGCGTGAAGTTCGTGCCTTGGAGTGAGTTCGGGAACACGCACGGCAGCGATGAACGCGAGATCGTGGCGGCATTGCCGCAGAAACTGAAGGCGCTGGGGGTAGACGCCGTCGTTTCCGGCATGGGGTGTTGAGGCAGTTGCACGCCCGCCGTGTTGCGGGCGAGTGCAGCGGCCGAAGCCGTCGGCATCCCTTCTTCGACGCTGGTCTGCGAGAGCTTCATGGGGCTGGCGAAAGCGGCTTCGGTCGGACTCGGCATGCCCAATCTTCAGGTGGCGCCGGTGCCGGGCCACCCCGGCCTTCAAAGTAAGGAAGTTTTGCAGTGCAACGTCCGCGAGGTTACGCTCGCCGGTGTGGTCGATAACCTTCTCAAGCTGCCGGCACGGGCGGCGGCCAGCGGCGAGCCCGGCGCGCGTGACATCGTATGTCGCGGCACGTTCGAGGAAGTCAACGACTATTTCATCGCGCACGAGCTGTCCGACGGGCTGCCGATCGTGCCGCCGACGGTCGGGAAGGTCGAAGCGTTTCTGCGCTACACCGACCATCAGCCGGACGAGGTGCTGGGCGTGCTGTTGCCCGACAGCCGCGCCGCGACCGTGTGGAGCGTGGCGGTCAACGGGGTGATGGCGGGCTGCCGGCCCGAGTACATGCCGGTGCTGATCGCGTTGACCGAGGCCATGGCCGACCACGATTACGGCGTCGAGCACAGCGGCAATACCCCGGGCGGCGAAACGCTGATCGTGCTGAACGGCCCTATTATCAAGGAGCTCGGTTTCAATTACACGCAAGGCGTGATGCGCGACGGTTTCCAGGCGAACACGACCGTCGGCCGTTTCTGGCGGCTGTATCTGCGCAACGTCGCCGGCTTCCTGCCGCACAAGAACGACAAGGCCACGTTCGGCAACACCTGGCGCGTCGTCGTGGCGGAAAACGAGGATGTGCTGACGAAAATCGGTTGGCCGCCGAACTGCGCGGAGTTCGGTTTTTCCGCAGGTACCAATGCGGTTGCTATTGGCCGCTACACCGGCGGCAATCACATTTCGTCGGTGTCGGGCGCGACGCCGGAGGCGCTGCTGCCGTATATTGCTGACGCCGTGATAAAACAATACTCGTGGCAGATCATGTTCACGGTGGGGCAGGGCATGGGGACGCTGCGGCCGCTGATACTCCTGTCCCCGATCCTCGCCGAGACCATCGCCGCCGGCGGCTGGTCCAAGCAGGACCTGAAACAGAAGCTGTTCGATCACGCGCGCATGCCGGCTTGGATGTTCGAGCGCTACCTGCGTGATTGGACGCAGAAGCCGACCTGGAATCTCGCTGAAGAGCACGAGGGCGGACGCATCCCGAAGGTATTCCACGAATCGGACGATCCGGGCCGCATGGTGCCCATCGTATGGAAACCGGAGGATTACATGATAGCCGTGACCGGCGATCTGGGCCGCAACAGTTGCTACGTCTTTGCACACAACGGCGTTCTCGGTTATCCCGTCGGCAAGGAAATCAAGCTGCCGGATAACTGGAGGTCGCTGCTTGGGAGGGACATCAAGAACAAAACCATTTACTATTCAGAATAGAGGAGGGAGTCTGATGAACACGAAGTGGATATCTCGTTTTGCTATTTCGGTGTTGGTGCCGACTGCGGCATTTGGCCTCGCTGCGGGGCAGGCTCTCGCCCAAGGCTATCCCAACAAACCCATCACCTTTATCGTCCCCTACGGGCCGGGCACCGGCAACGATATCATCGCGCGCATCGTCTCACAGAAGGTGGGCGAAAACTGGGGCCATCCCATGGTGGTGGATAACCGCTCCGGTGCAGCAGGCGCCATTGGCACGGAATTGGCTGCCAAAGCCCCGCCGGACGGCCATACGATCCTCATCGCCAGCACCAGCCAGATCATCAATCCGTTCATCTCCAAGGTGCGCTACGACATACTGAGGGATTTCACCCCCGTGGTCGTTCCGGGCACGCTGCCCTACCTCCTGGCCGTGCCCAGCGCATCGCCTGCCAAGTCCATAAAGGACCTGGTTGCGCAGGCCAAATCCATGCCCGGTAAATTCAACTATGCCGGATCGTTTGGCTCGGTGTCCCACTTCATGGGGGAGATGCTCAAAACCGCGGGAGGCATAGACATTGCGCTGATTACCTATAAAGGCACCCCCGACGCGATCGCCGACGTCATCGAAAACCGGGTCCAGATCTGGTTCACGACCATGGCCACGGGAACCCCGCTCGCGAAAGCGGGCAAGGTCAGGGTTCTGGGCGTCGCCGGCAAGAAACGCGCATCCGTGCTGCCTGATGTGCCGACCATGGCCGAGGCGGGATACCCCACGCTCGATGTCAGCGCCTCGTTCTATATCCTGGCGCCGGCGGCAACACCCAAGCCGATCATTGCCGCGCTGAACCGGGAAATCGTCAAGGCACTCGGCACGCAGGACGTGAAGGACAAACTGGGCGCGGCGGGGGTCGAACTCAACAGCACCACGCCGGAGGAAGCCAGCGCACTTCTCAAGAACGAAGTGGCAAGCTGGGGCAAGGTGGTCAAGGAATCCGGCGTCGAAATGAAATAGGGGAAAACCGGGAGCTTCGACTGGCCCAAGGGCCAGTCGAAGCTGGACTCCATTTCGCGGCTTGTTGCTGCGCAGACTAATACAGCGCGATGTTATGTCGGAGCTAAATTGAACCGCCGAGACAAGGATTTTAAGTCGCGGGGCAGCGCCAAAGCAGCGCGGGATCATGCGCCCTCGCTTTGATGCGGCCCGTAAAGCTGCGAAGGTCAGCTTCCAATTCCGGGACATCCGCGCAAAATCCGCCACGGATTTAGAGAACCTCGCGCACGCACAAAAGCTGCTCGGTCATAAGACGCGGGCGATGACGGAACACTACACCCGCAACAGGAAGGGCGAGAAGGTCAGCCCGTTGAAATGATCAAGAATTGTAGAAAAACAGGCGATTTTGTAGAAACGCGTGCGACGTGATGTTTGAGTTAACTGCTTGAAACGAATGGTGGCCGGGGACGGAATTGAACCGCCGACACAAGGATTTTCAGTCCTCTGCTCTACCAACTGAGCTACCCGGCCATATACTACGAACAGCTTTTTGAACCGCCGACTCAGATTTTAGCTCCGGCCGGTCCTGACGTCCCTTAACTTTAACGTCGGGCGACGTGAAAGTTAGCCTGCGCTGCAACAAGCCTAGGGGCGTGTTGTGGCTTCGGCCGCGCCTTCCGGCGCTTAACATTAACGGCCTCCAGCCGTGAATATTAGCCTTCACCGAAGCAAGCTCGCGCTTGCTTTCAGTCCTCCGCTCCACCCACTGAGCTACTTGGCCCCTGGTACTGCTTATGCCCGATCGGGCATCGGATTCTTGTTTCGGCTCCCGTCTATACGCGGCCGGTTGTCGCGAAAGGGCGCTATTAAAACCCGCGCGGGGCGGGCGCGTCAAGTTTGAGTCGGAAAAACGCTAATTTAGGTGCAACTGAGTTGCTGGGTAAGGCACAAGGAGCGCTTGGCAAAAGCCAGGGCAAACCACACCCATAGCAGCAGCACAAACGCGATCAGTCCGATATGCGCATCAGGGACAAAGCGCGGTGAAATGACGCGCGTAAGCCTGATGATCGGCCGGGTTCCCTTTTTGAACAGGTCGTAGACAAAATTGCCATCGCGCGCCTTGGGGCCGAATAACCACAGCAGACCTTGCCCCAACAGCAGCATGCCGGCCACCTCCACCAACGCGCGGACAATCGAGAGCAACAGGATTTCAGTCGGCATATTTAGAGGACTCTTAGGTCCGGTTCGGTGTTGCCCGTCATTGTAACCGAGGCCACCGCCACAAAAAACAAAAAGCCCCGTCGAAACGGGGCTTTTTGCTGACGCTGAACAGCTACAACAGTTACATGCCCATGCCACCCATACCGCCCATGCCACCCATGTCGCCATGGCCATGACCGCCGCCGGACTCGTCCTTCGGCATTTCGGCCACCATGGCATCGGTGGTGAGGATCAGGCCGGCCACGGATGCGGCATTCTGCAGCGCGCAACGCGTGACCTTGGTCGGGTCCAGCACGCCCATTTCGACCATGTCGCCATACTCGCCGGTGGCGGCGTTGTATCCGAAGTTGCCTTTGCCTTCGGCGACCTTGTTGAGGACGACGGACGGCTCGTCACCGGTATTGGCCACGATCTGACGCAGCGGTTCTTCCAGAGCGCGCAGCACGATCTTGATGCCGGCTTCCTGATCGTGGTTGTCGCCCTTGATCTTGCCCACCGCGATACGGGCGCGCAGCAGAGCCACGCCGCCGCCGGCGACTATGCCTTCCTCGACCGCTGCACGAGTTGCGTGCAGGGCGTCTTCGACACGCGCTTTCTTCTCTTTCATTTCCATCTCGGTCGCGGCGCCAACCTTGACCAACGCCACACCGCCGGCAAGTTTCGCCACGCGCTCCTGCAGTTTTTCTTTGTCGTAATCGCTGGTCGCTTCGTCGATCTGCTTGCGGATGCTCTTGACACGGCCTTCGATCGCTTTCGCGTCGCCCGCGCCGTCGATGATGGTGGACTCTTCCTTGCCGATTTCAATGCGCTTGGCCTGGCCCAGGTCAGCGAGCGTCGCTTTTTCGAGCGAGAGGCCGACTTCTTCTGCGATCACGGTGCCGCCGGTGAGGATCGCCAGGTCTTCCAGCATTGCCTTGCGGCGGTCGCCGAAGCCGGGCGCTTTCACTGCGCAGGTCTTGAGGATGCCGCGGATGTTGTTGACCACCAGGGTGGC
>CAYIRZ010000203.1:0-6236 GCA_964365845.1 uncultured Streptomycetaceae bacterium | reverse complement strand
CGATGATGGTCACGGCATAGGTTTCGAACAGGTCGGCCGCCATGCCGGCGCAGTCACCGACGTTGTCGCCGACGTTGTCGGCGATCACGGCGGGGTTGCGCGGATCGTCCTCGGGAATGCCGGCTTCGACCTTGCCCACCAGGTCGGCGCCGACGTCAGCGCCTTTGGTGAAAATGCCGCCGCCGAGACGCGCGAAAATCGAGATCAGCGAACCGCCGAACGCAAGCCCCACCAGCGGCTCGAGGATTTTCTTGACCGAAGCGCCGTGCTCCGCGCTGCCGAGCAGCACCCAGAAAAACAGAGTGACGCCCAGCAGTGCCAGGCCGACCACCAGCATGCCGGTGATGGCGCCGCCGCGGAAGGCGATGGCCAGCGCTTCATTGAGGCCGGTGCGCGCGGCTTCCGCGGTGCGCACGTTGGCGCGCACCGAGACATTCATGCCGATATAGCCGGTCAATCCCGACAGCAGTGCGCCGACCGCGAAGCCGACGGCAGTCGACCACGACTTGAGCGCGAAACCGATGACGACGAAGAGGATGACGCCGACGATGGCGATCGTCGTGTATTGACGATTGAGATACGCCGATGCGCCCTGCTGAATCGCGGCGGCGATTTCGCGCATGCGGTCATTGCCGCTGGGCTGGGCGAGAACCCACTTGATCGAATATCCGCCGTAAACGAGCGCGGCAATGGCGCAGAGTAGCGCGATTAACAGACCACCAGACATGATTACTCCCGTTGATTATCGGCCATTGAGGCAGGCCGTTTTGCCTCTTGCTAAACTTTTTGCTAGTTCTTCTTGGGGTCCAGCGCGAGACCGCCTTCGAAGCGGGTGCCCGGCTTGAACCCGAAAATCCGGTCGAGCGCCAGCCCGACTATCAATTCGTCCACCGCCTGCTGTCCGTGTTCTTTCATCACTTCGGACAGGATCAGTTTGGACGAATTCGCATTATAAGACCCGCCGAAGCCGGCCTGCACCCGCAGCAGTTGTTTTGCTCTTTCCATGGTCATCTGTGGCTAGATTTTGAATTCGTCGTGAAGCTTTTTTTTCACCGCGATGTTTTTAAGTCTCACGTACACCGGCAGCCCGTTTTTGTAGGGCGGCGGATCTTCGCCCTGGATCAGCGGCGCGAGGTAGCGGCGGCACTTGGCCGTGATGTGGAAGCAGTCATCCGTCATGAAGTCGCGCGGCAGCGTTTTCTCGCGGTTGGCGATATCCTTGAGTTCGGCCACGCCGATGGCCCATTTATAGGGCCGGTTCGATTTGCGCACGATGACCGGCATCACCGCGTTGCGTCCTTTGAGGGCGAGCTCGACCGCCGTCTTGCCCACGGCATAAGCCTGCTGCACGTCGGTTTTCGAGGCGATATGGCGCGCTGCTCGCTGCAGATAGTCGGCGACCGCCCAATGACAGCGATAGCCGAAACGTTTCCTGACCAGGCCCGCGATGACCGGCGCCACGCCGCCCAGTTGCGAGTGGCCGAAAGCGTCGCGCAGGCCCGAATCCAGCAACAGTTTGCCGTCCGCATCCTTGATCCCTTCCGAGACGGCGACCGTGCAAAAGCCGTATTGCCTGACCACTGCCTCCACGCGTGCCAGAAATTTCTCGGGATCGAACGCGATTTCCGGGAACAGCAGGATATGGGGCGCATCGCCCGGGCGTTCCGCGGCCAGTCCGCACGCCGCGGTGATCCACCCGGCATTGCGGCCCATCACTTCGAGCACGAACACCTTGGTCGAGGTGCGCGCCATCGAGGCGACATCGTAGCCCGTTTCGAGCATGCTGGTGGCGACGTACTTGGCGACCGAGCCGAAACCCGGGCAGTTGTCGGTGCCGACGAGATCGTTGTCGACGGTCTTGGGGATGCCGATGCAGTTGACCGGGTAGCCGAGCTTTTCCGAAATTTGCGACACTTTCCACGTGGTGTCGGCGGAATCGTTGCCGCCGTTGTAGAAAAAATAGCCGACGTTGTGCACCTTGAACACCGCGATCAGCCGCTCGTATTGCGCGCGGTTTTCTTCCAGTCCCTTCAATTTGTAGCGGCACGAACCGAAGGCTCCGGCTGGCGTGTGGCGCAGCGCCCGGATCGCGGCCGGCGTTTCCCTGGAGGTGTCGATCAGGTCTTCGGTCAGCACGCCGATGATGCCGTCGCGGCCGGCGAGCACCTTGCCGATGCGGCCGCGGTGTTTGCGCGCGGTTTCGATCACGCCGCAGGCGGTGGTGTTGATGACCGCGGTGACGCCGCCCGATTGTGCGTAAATTGCGTTGCGCTTGGTCACTGGATCGCTTTGCGGGTTACTTCCAAACGCCCATTTTACCAGCTAGCAGCGCCTTATAAAAGCATTTTAAATCAGCCCATTAGGCTTTTGTGTCGGGGCTGACGCCCAGGTCTGCCCCGGTTTTTCCTGATGTCGCGCCGGCACGGTCCTTTTCGTGGTCGGCCTGAAGCTGCAGCGTGGTGGTCACGCACTCGGCGAGGTCATCAAAATCGCGGCCGGTGCCGTACTGCTCCGTAATCGAGTAATAGAATTGGCTGCGATAGCGGTTTTCGGCGATCTTGAACACCACGAACTCGACGCCGCGCTCTTCCCAGTAAAAGGTCGGGCACACGGTGACTTCGGCTGCAGCCGGATCAAGCCTGATCTCGCTGTCGGCGAGTTCCACTTCGATGCGCCTGCCGTAACGCTCCTTCAGCGTGGTTTCGGCCACCCAGCGGTCGGCGTCGGTGAAATCGGAAATCTTCTTCATGGTGCTTTTCATTTTAGGAGCTTCTCGGACTTAAGTCCGAGAAGCTCCTAGCGCGGCGAACAGCTTGTCGCGAATATGCCCGACCGTGCCGCGGCCGTAGATATTCACGTATTTCGGCGCGCGCGGATCGCCGCTGGACGCCCATTGGATGTAGTAATTGATCAGGGGCTTGGTTTGCGAGTGATAGGTCGCGATGCGCTTCAGCACGGTTTCTTCCCGGTCATCATCACGTTGCGCCAGATCTTCACCGGTGGCGTCATCCTTGCCCGGCACTTTGGGTGGATTGAATTCGACGTGATAGCTGCGGCCCGAGGGCAGGTGCACGCGGCGGCCGCTCATGCGGCGCAGGATTTCATTGTCGCTGACTTCGATCTCGACCACGAAGTCGATGTCGATGCCGGCTTCGCGCAGCGCATCCGCCTGCGGGATGGTGCGCGGGAAGCCGTCGATGATGAAGCCGTTGGCGCAATCAGGGCTTTTGACGCGTTGCTTCACGAGTTCGATCACGATGTGGTCCGGCACCAGTTCGCCGTTGTCCATGAATTTTTTTGCTTCCCGCCCCAGCGCGCTGCCGGCCTTGATCGCGGCGCGCAGCATGTCGCCGGTCGAGATCTGCGGAATGCCGTATTTATCGATCAGGAATTGTGCTTGCGTGCCTTTGCCGGCGCCGGGCATGCCTAATAGCAGGATGCGCATGAGGGAAGAGTATAGCGGGTTTTACGGGCGCACAAAACCCGCGTCACGGATCAGGAATTCCGGAGCGAACGCCTGAGGCGTTGCAGATCCTCGGGTGTGTCCACTCCGGGCGGGACGGCGTCCCGGGTGAGGGCGACGCTGATCTTGTAGCCGTGCCACAGAACGCGCAGTTGTTCGAGAACCTCGAATTGTTCCAGCGGCGAGGGCGCGAGCCTGGCATAGCGTTTGAGAAAACCGGCGCGGTAGCCGTAGATGCCGATATGGCGGAATACCGGCAAGCCGTCAGGTATGGCGCTGATGCCGGCGGCATAGACGTTTTTTGCGGAATCGTGCGAGCGCGTAAAAGCATCCCGCGGGGCCAACGAGCGCGTAAAAGCATCCCGCGCAAAGGGAATGGGCGCGCGGCTGAAATAGAGCGCGTAACCTTGGTTGTCGAGCACGACTTTGACGACGTTGGGATTAAGGATATCGGCGGGGTCATGGATAGCATGACATGCGGTCGATACTTCCGCCTCGGCGTGGTCCTGCAGATTTTGTGCCACCTCGCGGATCAGTTCCGGCGCGATCAACGGCTCGTCGCCCTGGATGTTGACGATGATCCGGTGCCCGGCGTAGCCGCGCTTCTTCGATACTTCCGCCACCCGGTCGGTGCCCGAAACGTGGTCGCCGCGCGTCATCACGGCTGTGAATCCGTGTTGCTCTACCGCGGCGGCGATGTCAGGATGGTCGGTGGCGACCAGAACTTCGGCTGCGCCGCTTTTTGCGGCGCGCTCCGCGACATGCACCACCATCGGTTTGCCGGAGATGTCGGCCAGCGGCTTGCCTGGGAAGCGCGACGAGGCGTAGCGGGCCGGGATGATGACGGTGAAGTCCATGAGGCGTGATTAGTGATTGGTGATTGGTGATTCGTGGATGTGGCGAGCCCCGGCGGTTTGCCGTTCACCAATCACAAATCACAAATCACGGCACTTCCTCTTCTGGAGGAAGTTTGCGCGCTTCGTCCTCGAGCATGACCGGAATATCGTCCTTGATCGGGTAGGCGAGGCGGCAGGGCCTGCAGATCAGCTCGCTCTCGGCTTTCCTGAAAAGCAGCGGCCCCTTGCATAACGGGCAGACCAGGATATCGAGCAGTTTAGGATCCATTACGTCCCCAGTTTTTTCAGTATCAGTTCGCCGAACGCCGGATCAATTTCGGCATCGACCCGCAGCACCCAGTGCCGTTCAGTGGCGAATGTGCGGCATTTTACCGCATCCTTCTCGGTCATTATGACGAAATCGGCATCGGCGAACGCCAGGTCCCCGGCGCTGAACGCGTGGTGGTCGGGAAACGGGTGGGCGGTGAACGTGAGTCCCAGATGCTGCAGGAGCTTGAAAAAGCGCTGCGGGTTGCCGATACCGGCGACCGCGTGCACGCGGCGGTTCATAAACTGTTCCGGCGCGGCTTGGTGGTCCGGATTGAGCAGATTGTGGAAGCCGCGGCTTTGCAGCGTCATGGCGAATGCCGCCGGCGCGATGGCCTTGAATCCTACCCTGGCTGCCTGGCTGATATTGACGACGATGGCATCGACCGCGGTCAGGCGCGCTGCCGGCTCGCGCAAGGGGCCCGCGGGCAGCATCAGGGCGTTACCCAGGCCGCGCGCGCCGTCTATGACCGCGATTTCGATATCGCGCGCCAGACGGTAGTGCTGCAGGCCGTCGTCGCTGATGATGACATCGCACTCCGGGTGTGCAAGGAGCAGGGCCCGCGCCGCGGCCACGCGGTCCGCGCCGACCCATACCGGGGCGTTGCCGCGTTGCGCGAGCAGCAGCGGTTCGTCGCCGCATGCCGCGGGATCGCCGGCGCCGGTGACCTCCTGCGGCGTGGCGGACCGCCTGCCGTAACCACGGCTGACGATGCCCGGGCGCATGCCGCGTTCGCGCAGGAAATTCGCCAGCCACAGCGCAAGCGGAGTCTTCCCGGTGCCGCCGACGGTGATATTGCCGACGATGATGACCGGCACCGGCAATTTCACCGCCGGCCGCACGCCGGTGCGGTAGAGCGCGCGCCGCAGAGCCACCGCGAAACGGAACAGCAGGCTGAGAGGATAAAGCATGAGAACCAGCAGGGTGACGCTATGCCAGTGTCGCTCGAGCCAGTTCATTGAAGGGTAATCGGTAAGCGGTGAGCGGTAAGCGGAAAAAGCGGTCCTAGGTTGCTTCGGCGAATCTGGCGATTGACTGCTCACTGCTCACCGCTTACCGCTCACGGTTTGCCGCTCACTTCTTCCCGGCCTGGGTGGTAAAAGTGATTTTGCCGTAGCCGGAGATGCGTGCCGCTTCCATGACATTGATCACCGACTGATGCGGCGCCTTGGCGTCGGCGCTGATGACGATCACCGGCTCTTTCATGCTGCCGCCGGCGCGCTTCAGTTCCTGGCTGAAGGCTTCCGGCCCGTTGAACGTGACCGGCGATTTGTTGATCATGTACATGCCCTGGGGGTCGACGGCGACATCGATCTGTTCGACGCGCTCGGGCGGCGTGCCGGCCTCGGCGGTGGGCAGGTTGATCTGCAGTTCGGCGAAGCGCGAATAGGTGGTGGTGACCATCAGGAAAATCAGGATCACCAGCAGCACGTCGATCAACGGAATGAAATTGATCTCCGGCTCCTCGCGGAACGAACGCGACTGGAATCTCATCGGCGGCTAGTTATTTTCATGAGATCTTATGCCTGGCGCTCGCCGTGAATGATTTCCACCAGCTTGACTGCCTGTATTTCCATCTCGATCAGCATGGAATCGACCTTGGCGCGGA
>CAYIRZ010000202.1:0-6243 GCA_964365845.1 uncultured Streptomycetaceae bacterium | reverse complement strand
ATCGGGCAATCGGTGGCCCAGAAGTTGACCAGCACCACCTTGCCGCGCAGATCGGCAGCGGCAATCCGCTCGCCTTGCAACGAGACAAAAGTCACTTGCGGCGCCGCGGTTTCGGTGAAATAGATGCCGTACAGGACGAAACCGATTGCAACTGCGGCGACAATTAGAATGGGGTTTCTGAGCTTGCTTATCATTCGATCGGTTTCAGCGGCTTTCGGGGTCAACCCTGCGCCGTATTGTGGGTTTTTTCGCCTGCCTTGTCATCAGCCTGCCGGCGCCAACCCCGGGAATTGACAGCCCGGCCGCCAGGCACGACAATTGTTGAAATTTTCAACAAAGGTAGAGCCATGGCGACCGTCAATTTCAGCGTGCCGGACGAGGTCAAGGAGCAGTTCAACCGGGTGTTTGCGCGGGAGAACAAGAGCAGTATCGTCGCGCGCCTGATGATGCAGGCGATTGAGGAGCGCCGTATTCAAAAGGAGCGGGCGCGCGCCATAGATGCCATTCTGCGCCGGCGCCGTACCCGGAAGCCTGTTGCCAATAGCGAGATTCACGCAGCCCGCGTCGCCGGCCGGCCGTGATTAGCGCCGTCGCCGACGCGAGCGTCGCGGTCAAGTGGTTCCTGCCGCCGACTGAAGCTGAGCGGGACCGCGACCGCGCGGCGGCTCTTCTTCAAGGAGTAAGGGCCGGCCAGATCGTGCTGCAGGAGCCCCCGCACTGGATCGCTGAGGTCGCAGCTGTCCTTAGCCGCCTTGTGCCGACGACGGCGCACCGGGAGATTGAAGATCTGTACGCGATGCGCATTGCGGTCGTGGAAACCGCGGAACTCTATACGACCGCCAGCCGGCTCGCGGTGTCCCTGGACCAGCACCTGTTCGACACGCTCTACCATGCCGTTGCGCTGCTCGTGCCCGAATGCACGCTGGTGACGGCAGACGAACGCTACTACCGCAAAGCACGGCCAGTTGGCTCGATCGCCCTGCTTCATGATTTTCAGCTGGCCTGATCTGATGGCGCGTGTCCGGCAAGGTCCGCTCAAGAACGTCTGTTAACGGCTGAAAACGGCCAAATCCCCGCCATTTAAGGAGGATGAAATCATGAAGCCCGTCGTCCTTGTTACCCGCAAGCTGCCGGATAGCGTCGAGGATCGTCTTCGCAGAGACTACACCCCCATCCTGAATCCCGATGATGTCCTCTATTCGGGTGACGAGATCATCGAACGCGCCAAGGGGGCCGATGCCATTATGCCCTGCCACACCGAGCGGTTTAGCGCCGCTGTGATTGCCCGTTTACCTGAAAGCGTGCGCGTGATCGCTAATTTTTCCGTCGGCTACGACCATGTGGATACGGCAGCAGCCAAGGCCCGGGGACTTATTGTAACGAACACGCCCGAGGTGCTGTCCGACGCCACGGCAGAACTGACCATGATGCTGATGCTGGGCGCGGCGCGCCGAGCCAGCGAGGGCGAACGCCTGGTCCGCACCCGGGAGTGGAAGGACTGGAGCCCCAGTTTCATGGTAGGCACCCAGGTGACGGGCAAGCGTCTGGGCATTCTCGGATTCGGACGGGTCGGACGGGTCGTCGCGAAACGCGCCCGCGGATTCGACATGGAGATCCACTATAACGATATTAAAAAATCGCCTCCGGAGCTTGAAGAAGGCGCCATCTTTCATAAGACTCCAGCGGAACTGATGCCGCACTGCGACTTTCTGGCGCTTCACTGCGTGGCGTCCCCGCAAACCGTCAAGCTGCTGAACGCGGAACTCATTGCGCTCCTGCCGGATGGAGCGATTGTGGTCAATGCCAGCCGCGGCGTGGTCATCGACGACGACGCCCTGATCGCGGCACTCAAGTCTGGCAAGCTCACAGCCGCAGGATTGGACGTTTATAACAACGAACCCGACATCCATCCGGAATACCGGCAGTTATCCAACGTGTTCCTGATGCCGCACATCGGCAGCGCCACGAAGGAAACAAGAATTGCCATGGGATTCCGGGCCCTCGACAATCTGGATGCCGTCTTTGCCGGGAAAGAGCCCCGCGACCGCGTGGCCTAAGTGTGGCCCAGGGCTCTGGCTGTCGGGAGCCCGATTCCGCTTACACGGCCAATTTCGAGCCCAAAAATGGCGCTCTAAGGCTGGAAAACACCGTTTCCTGGGATGATAATGGCGAGACAATAACGACTTAGCGTGGGTGACCCGGGCAATACCCCGTTACCTCACATTTACGGAGCGATGTGCGATGACACAGGTTCGACCGACGACACTAGTCGAGATCAAGCGCATCCTCGACGACTCGTATTTCACCAGCCAGTCGTTTACTGTGAAGAATGTTCCGAATGGTTCTCCGTTTCTTATCATCGAGTTCACTCCCCTCCCGGCACTCAAGTACAAGGTATACGAGTTGCAGGATGGTGAATTCCTAACGGAAGAGTCTCCCGGCATGCACCTCTTCTCGGGTCAGGAGCGAACCCACAAGTCGTTCGCCGCCGTGCTGAGCTCGATTTCACCTTGGCTAGCTCGCATTCGAGAGGATCTGGCGGTACGAAAGGTTGAAACAGGCGAAATCGACGAATTCTTAGAGCAATTTCGTGCGCAGATGTTCGCTGATAGCGGTGACGATAATGAAGAGTTCTCTGCCGCAGAGGTTCAAGAGCTTCGCGAAAAACTCGACGCTCTTCAGGCTTTCATTGAGACCCAGGCTGAGCGCATTAACGCCACCGAGCTACAAATAAAACAGTTCGAGCAAGAAATTGCGGGCATAAAGGGGGACCTCGAAACAATGCCAAAGGGCGTCTGGCGCAAGGTCGCCGGAAACAAGCTACTCAAGTCGGTAAAGGACTTCTTGGGAACAAGCGAGGGCCGTAGCCTCATCGCCGACGGACTGAAAAAGCTCATTGGACTTGAATAGGTGTAACGTTAATTCTCATTGGACTCAGCATGCCGCAATGTATTTTTTGCAAGTCTGAAACGGGCCCCTTCAGAACGCGCGAGCACATCTTGCCGGAGTCGATCGGTGGTGGAGATTGGGCGCTACTACGTGAGGGTCTGTTCTGTGATCGTTGTCAGAATCGCTTTGGCTCCGAAATAGAATCCGCGGGGTCAGACCACTAACGCTATCCAGAAAGTGTTCGGCGCTCTGAAATAGCGAAAATCCGTGGTGATGGCGCGTGTCCGACAAGGTCCGCTCAAAAACGTCTGTTGACGGCTGAAAACGGCCATAACCGGGTCTCTGCAGATGGCTGAACTCATCCCTCATCCCTCATCCCTGTTTCTAATGCGCCTTATCCCAATTCAGCCCCACCCCCACATCCACCACCAGCGGCACCGCCAGTTTCGCCACTTCGGTCATCAGGCCGGGTAATTTCTTTTTCACGGTGTCGAGCTCATCATCCGGCACTTCCAGCACCAGTTCGTCGTGCACCTGCATGATCATGCGGGTTTTGAGTTTGTCCTTTTCGATCCAGCCCTGCACCGCGATCATCGCCAGCTTGATGAGGTCGGCCGCGGTGCCCTGCATCGGCGCGTTGATCGCCGCGCGCTCCGCCGCCTGGCGCCGCATGCCGTTGCCGCCCCGGATCTCGGGCAGCCACAGCCGGCGTCCGAACACGGTTTCGACGTAGCCCTGCTCGCGCGCCTGCTCGCGGGTGGTCCGCATGTATTCCGCGACGCCGGGATAGCGCGCGAAATAGCGGTCCATGTACTGCTGCGCGGCGCCCCGCTCCAGCCCGAGCTGGCGTGCCAGGCCGACCGCCGACATGCCGTAGATCAGGCCGAAGTTGATCACCTTGGCATAACGCCGCTGTTCGGAATCCACGGCCTCCAGGCCCACGCCGAAAATCTCCGACGCCGTGGCGCGGTGAATGTCCTCGCCGGCGGCGAACGCCTTCAACAGGCCCGCATCCTGCGAGATGTGCGCCATGATCCGCAGCTCGATCTGCGAATAGTCCGCCGACACGATATGGCAACCCTGGTCGGCGATGAACGCTTCGCGGATGCGGCGGCCTTCGGCAGTGCGGATGGGGATGTTCTGCAGATTGGGATCGTTGCTGGCGAGCCGTCCCGTCACCGCCACCGCCTGCGCATAATTGGTATGCACGCGGCCGGTGTCGGGATTGATCATCTCCGGCAGCTTGTCGCTGTAGGTCGACTTGAGTTTCGCCAGACTGCGGTAGTCGAGAATCAGCCGCGGCAGCGGGTGATCGAGCGCGAGTTGTTCGAGCGAATCCTCATCCGTCGACGGCGCGCCGGACGGGGTTTTTTTTACTTGCTTAAGTCCTTGTTTATCAAATAGAATTTCCTGTATTTGCTTGGGCGAATTGAGATTAAAAGGCTGCCCCGCCTGCGCATGCGCCTTCGCTTCGAGCACCAGCATTTTCGCGCCGAACTCGCGCGACAGTTCCGCCAGCAGCGCCGTGTCGAGCAGCACGCCGTTTCTCTCCATGGTCTGCAGCACCTGCATCACCGGCATTTCGAGGTCGCGGTAGATGTAGGCGAGCTTGGCGTCGGCCTCAATCTGCGGATGGAGCGCCCGGTGCAACTGCAGCGTGATGTCGGCGTCCTCGGCGGCGTATTCGGTGGCACGCTCGATGGCAACCTGCTCGAAGCCGATGCGGCTCGCACCTTTGCCCGTCACCTCGTCGTAGGTGATGGTTTTCACGCCAAGATGGCGCTCGGCCAGGCCGTCCATGTCGTGCGGTTTGTGGCTCTCGAGCACATAGGACTGCAGCAGCGTGTCGTGCTGCGCGCCCGCGAGCTGCACGCCGTGATTGGCAAACACGTGCATGTCGTACTTGAGATGCTGGCCGAGCTTGGCCTGCGTCCTGTCCTCCAGCCACGGCTTGAGCCGGGCCAGCACGTGCCCGAGTTCGAGCTGCTGCGGCACGCCGGCGTAGTGGTGGCCGACCGGGATATAAGCGGCGTGTCCCGGCTCCATGGAAAGCGAGATGCCGACCAGCCGCGCCTTGAACGGGTCGAGGCTGGTGGTTTCGGTATCAACTGCCGTGAGTTCAGCCTCCTCTATCTTTTTCAGCCACGCATCGAGTTGCTGATCGGTGAGGACGGTCTCGTAACTACGTGAAACGTGAGCGGTGAGCGGTGAGCGGTGAGGAGTGAGGGGTGAGGCAAGCGCTTCTGAATCCTGGCTGCTGACCGCTGACCGCTGACCGCTGACCGCTTCCAGTTCGCGCCTCCAGGTCTTGAATTCAAAGCGGTCAAACAGATCGGCAAGCCGCGCCTTGTCCTGGGGCTTGGGCGCGAGCCCCTCTACTGTCACCGGCAGTTCGACGTCGCATTTGATGGTGAGGAGTTCGCGCGCCTTGGGCAGCCAGGCCAGCGCCTGGCGCAGATTTTCGCCGACCACGCCGCTGATCTCGCCGGCGTGCTGTACCACGTTATCGAGCGTGCCGTACTGGGCAAGCCACTTCACCGCGGTCTTGGGCCCGACTTTGGCCACGCCCGGCACGTTGTCGACGCTGTCGCCGACCAGCGTCAGGTAGTCGATCATGCGTCCGGCCTTGACGCCGAACTTTTTTTCGACGCCGGCTTCGTCCAGCGTTTCGTTCGACATGGTGTTGACCAGCGTGATGCCGGGACTGACGATCTGGGTGATGTCCTTGTCGCCGGTCGAGATCACCACCCGCATGCCTTCGCGTTCGGCCTGCCGGGCGAGGGTGCCGATCACGTCATCGGCCTCCACGCCCTCGACGATCAGCAGCGGCCAGCCCATCGCCGCTATGGTTTCGTGCAGGGGCGCGATCTGCGCGACAAGGTCGTCCGGCATCGGCGGGCGGTGGGCCTTGTATTCAGGGTAAGCGTCCTCGCGAAAGGTTTTGCCCTTGGCGTCGAAAATGCAGGCGCTATAATCGGCAGGGACATCCTTGTGCAGCCGGCGCAGCATGCTGAGCACGCCATAAATCGCACCGGTCGGCTCGCCCTGCTTGTTGCGCAGATCGGGCATGGCGTGGAACGCGCGGTACAGATACGACGAACCGTCGACCAGGAGTAGTGTCTTCATCTCTGAAAAGCGTGAGGCGTAAGGTGTGAGGAGTAAGCGGTAAGGCGCGAATCGCGGTGGGTGCCCATTATGGCAGAATTCATCGTGGCGACCGAGAAGCGCGGGTTCGAGGCCTCCGCGACCTGGCAGCCTGCGGATTTTGGTGAGCCGACAGGCTGCTAAGGAGCCCCTGGTCAAGTCATCCCCGCGAAGGCGGGGACCCATAGATGGACGCCCCAGTTTGTCAAG
>CAYIRZ010000201.1:0-6255 GCA_964365845.1 uncultured Streptomycetaceae bacterium | reverse complement strand
ATTTCAGATCAACCTATTATTGCGTTTCGGTCGTTCAACGTCCGGACAGCAGTGATTCTATGGCTGGAATGAGACTGGGAGATTTGATATGGCAAACTGGATGCGTGATCCCACTGCTGAAACGTCGCCCGTGAAGCGCGCGCGGCGCGCGCCGCCGAAGTCGCTGGAGGGCCTGACGGTCGGCCTGTTCGACATCGGCAAGGCGCGCAGCGACGAATTCCTGAATCAGGTCGAGCAGCGCTTTGCCGAGCGCGGACTCAAGGTCAGGCGCTACGCCAAGCCTACGAATGCCAAGGTGGCGCCGGTCGAGGTGATGCAGCAAGTCACGGCCGAAGCCGATGTGGTGCTGATCGCGCTTTCGGATTGAGGGTCATGCACGTCGTGCAGTCTGCACGACCTCATGAATCTCGACGGGCGCGGCATTCCGGGGGTTTCGATCGTCACCACCGAGTTCAGGGATGCGGTCGAAGCGCAGTCCAGGGCGCTCGGTTTCGAACCGGCTGTGGTTTACGTGTCGCATCCGATACAGAACCGCACGCCCGATGAATTGCGCAAAATCGCCGACGACATCATCGAGCCGGCGCTGAAAATGCTGCGTTCTGAATATTGAGACAGGCTCTAGCCTGCGCGCTTTTATCTTGTATTAAGAGATGCTATCCTTAAAAAATCAAGGATTTCCACCATGTCCGGATCGTAACCGGACGGGAGTGGTTTAAAAGCCGGGTATGCCCCGGCCGAACAGCCAAGAACAACACTGGAGGAAACAAATGAAAAACCGCTTTACAAGAAGCATCAGTTGCGTCGCGGCGGCCTCTTTGACCGCGTTTTTCTGCATGTTCTGGCAGGGTGCCTGGGCACAGCAATACCCCAACAAGGTGGTGCGCATGATCGTGCCGTTCGGCGCCGGCGGTCCGGCCGATCTCTTCGCCCGCTATCTCGGCCAGCGGCTGCAGGCGCCGCTTGGTCAGTCGTTCGTGATCGAGGACCGTCCCGGGGCGGGCTCGATCATCGGCACGGATGCGGTAGCGAAGTCTCCCGCGGACGGCTACACGCTGCTTGTCATGTCGAATACCCATACCGTCAACGAGACGCTGGTCCCGAAAAAGCCGTTCGCGCTGATGAAGGATTTCGTGCCGATCGCCCCGATCAACTATTCGGATCTGCTGCTGGTGGTGCATCCCTCGCTTCCGGTGAAGTCGGTCAAAGAGCTCCTCGCGCTCGCGAAGGCTAAGCCGAATGCGCTCAACTATGCCTCCTCGGGCACCGGCACGCCGTACCATATGGCAGGCGAGCTTTTCAAGGCGATGGCGAAGGTGGATATCCTGCATGTCCCCCACAAGAGCAGCGGCGACGCCCGCACCAGCGTCATGAGCGGACAGGTGGAGATGATGATGGACGCGATTACCACCATGGCGCCGACCGCGAAGAGCGGGCGGGTCAGAGCGCTGGCAACCACCGGCAAGCAGCGCTCCTCGATCACGCCCGACGTGCCGACCGTGTCCGAGGCCGGCGTGCCGGGTTACGAAGCCACCATCTGGCTCGGCATCATGGCGCCGGCCGGCACGCCCAAGCCGATCATCGACCGGCTCAATGCCGAGATCACCAAGATCGTCTCCCGGCCGGACGTGAAGAAGGCCTGGAACGAGCAGGGCGCGGTGCCGATGATGATGACCCCCGCCGAGTTCGAGAAGTATCTGAACAGCGACATCGCCAAGTGGGCGAAGATAGTCAAGCTTGCCGGAGCCCAGGCCGACCGTTAGCCCGCATGTTTCACGGTAGGAATTTGTCGGACTCAAGTCCGGCAAGTTCCTTTTGTTTCCGTCCCAGCCATACCGCCGTGAGGCACCACGCCAGGGCGAGCGGCACGGCGGCAAAACTCAGCGCCGACAACCCGAGCCCCAATCCTCTTAACGCTGCCACCAGCCAGCCGCTTACGGCATCGCCGCCGCGGTAGACGACGGTATCGATCACATTTTTCGCTTTGTATTTTGCTTCTCGCGGGACCACGGTAAACAGGATCTCGCGCGCCGGTTTGCCTAACGCGAATTCTCCCGCGCGGCGAATCACGCCGAATACGATCAGCACGGCAAGCGTCGGAACCAGGCCCAGCACGGCAAAACCGATGACGGCCGCCGCGGGCAGCAGCGCCAGTGTCACGGTAACGCCGAAGCGTTTGAAACAGCGCGCAGTGACAAACAGCTGAATCGCGAGCGTCAGCGCATTGACCGTGAGATCCAGCGTCGCGAACAGGCGCGTGCGTTCCTGTGGCGAGGAGAATTCACCGGAAACCAGCCGCGCCATCTCGAGGTAGAGCAGCGTTGACAGCGTGGTATAGCAGAACAGGTAAAAACAGATGCCAAGCAGATACGGCGAGCGCAGCACGTCGCGGATGCCGGCCCATATGCCGCCGCCTATCGCGCCGCCTGCGGGCGGACCGGCCGCGTTGTTCCGCGTCGAATTTGCCCATGCCGCCAGCCGCTGGATGCACAGCACGGCGGCCGCCAGAAATCCCGCCGCCACGCACAACAGATTGATCGGGCCCAGCGCCGGAGCGAGGCCCGCCGTCAGCAGCGGACCGGCGATCGCGCCGCTGGTGCCGCCGGCGGCAATGAAACCGAACAGCCGCTTGCCCTGCTCGTCGCTGAACAGGTCGACCATGAAACTCCAGAACACCGATACCACGAACAGATTGAATACGCTGACCCATACAAAAAACACGCGCGCGACGTAGGGCTTGAGCGCGGCGATCTGGAATGCCGCGAAGAACAGCAGCAGATTGAGGATGAAAAACCAGTAAACCGCGGGCAGCATCACGCGGCGGGGAAAACGCGCCGCGAGCCAGCCGAACAGCGGCATTGCCGCGAGCATGGCAAGGAAAGTCGCGGTGAACAGCCATGGCAGGTTTTGCACGCCGCCCTGTATGCCCATCTCGTCGCGCACCGGCCGCAAGATGTAGTAGCCGCACAGCAGACAGAAAAAATAGGCAAACGACCATAACAACGCGGTGATTTCGCGCGGCTGCACGTTGATGATGCGTTTCAGCATGAACGCGAGTGTAACCCGGCGATTGCGTTTCGGCACCTATGTAAACGATGTTGCGGTCGAGCGCTACGTGAGGAATTTGTCGAACACAAGCCCGACAAATTCCCGGGCGGTTGACACCACTCATTCAAATGGTCAAAAATCGGCCTCCAACCCGTCTTGCGCACCTTCCTTAACGCGAGCATATTTCGTGCGCCGTTTGCGATACGAACGCGGGTATGAGCCGAAAACCAACCGAGGAGCTTGTTAATGCGTTTAGTGACTTTTTCCGATGCCAAGGGCACGCGCATCGGAGTGCACGATCCCGAATCGAATGAAATAGTGGATCTTTCCGCAACGACGCGGCTGCCGCGCGACATGACCGCTTTCGTCGCGCTCGGCAAGAAAGGCCTGCAACGCGCGCGCCGCGCGGTGAAAAGCGGGGAAGGCCGTATCCCTTTTTCGGGCGTGAAGCTGCTGGCGCCATTTCCACGGCCGGCAAAAAACATTCTGTGCGTCGGCAGGAATTACCACGATCACGCACAGGAATTCCATTCGAGCGGCTTTGACGCGAGCGCCGGCAAGGACGCTATTACGGACGTGACGATCATGTTCACCAAATGGCCGAACTCGGTGATCGGTCCGGGCGAGCCGATCCCGAGCGGCAATGACTATACCGATTCCACCGACTACGAAGGCGAGCTCACCGTGGTCATCGGCGAAGGCGGACGCAACATCAGCAAGGCCAAGGCGTTCGATCACGTCTACGGCTACACCATCGTCAACGACGTGACGGCGCGCACGCTACAGCAGCGCCATCGCCAGTGGTTTCTCGGCAAGAGCCTCGACGGCTACTGCCCGATGGGGCCGTGCATCGTCACCGCCGATGAAATCAAGGATGTGGGCAAGATGCGCCTCATCACGCGCGTCAACGGCGAAATACGCCAGGATGCGATGGTGAGCCAGCTCATTTTCGACATCCCGACGCTGATCGAGGACCTGTCGCGCGTGATGACGCTCGATCCGGGAGACCTGATCGCGACCGGCACCTGCGCCGGGGTCGGCATAGGTTTCAACCCGCCGAAATTCCTGACGAAGGGCGACGTGGTGGCGATCACCATCGAGCCGATCGGCACGCTGGAAAACCCTGTAAGCTGATGCAAAAGGCAATAAACCACTGAGATTAAGTTTTTCATTCGAGGAATAGGAAACTTGTCCGGTATGACAGATCGTGATCGGCAAGCCCGGGCGCCATATCCCCGCTGAGCGGGCGCAGGAGCATGTGTTCGGCTATAATCATTCAGAGGAGACCATCATGAAAAAAAGATTATTTTTTGCCGCAGGACTGTTGGTGCTGGCCGGCGCGCCGGCGCTGGCTCAGGAAGCATTTCCCAGTCACGCGATCTCGATGATCGTGCCGTTTCCGCCCGGCGGCGTGGCGGACATCACCGGCCGCCCGACGGCGGCGGCGCTGGAAAAAGTCCTCAAGCAGTCCGTCGCGGTGGTCAACCGCCCCGGCGCCGGAGGCGCGGTGGGCAACGCCGCGGTCGCCAATGCCAAGCCCGATGGCTATACCATCCTGATGGCGCTCTCCAGCATTACGGTCATTCCGGCGGCCGATGAACTGTTCAACCGCAAACCGGCCTACTCGCTCGACCAGTTTGCTCCCATTGCCCTGATTTCGGCCGATCCGACGATACTGGTGGTGCACCCGTCCCTACCGGTCAAGTCACTGAAGGAACTGGTGGCGCTTGCCAGGTCCAAGCCCGGGCAGATGTCGTACTCCTCTTCCGGCATCTACGGTGCGCTGCATATGCCGATGGAAATGTTCCTGCATGCGGCCAAGCTCAAGATGCGGCACGTGCCCACTACCGGAGGCGGCCCCGCTATCACCGCAGTGCTCGGCGGGCACGTCGAAATGACCGCGGGGGGGCCGGCGGCGATCAGCGGCCATGTCAAAGCCGGCAAGCTGCGCCCGATCGTGAGCTGGGGCGCCAAGCGGCATCCGGCGTATCCCGATATTCCGACATTCAAGGAACTCGGTTACAAGGACATCGAATACTTCATCTGGGCCGGGATGTTTGCGCCCAAGGCCACGCCAGAACCGGTGATGAAGGTGTTGCGCGATGCCGCGCGCAAAGTGGCGGAGAATCCGGATTTCATTAATGCGATGGCCAAGTTCAACTCGCCGGTCCAGTACATGGATGCGCCCGAGTTCCAGAAGTACTGGGAGGCCGACGCCAAGCGTCTTGCGGCGCTGGTGAAGGTCGTCGGCAAGGTCGAGACCAAATAAGCCATGCGCGCATGACACAGGACAACGCGCAGATGCCAGTAAAGGCAGGGGTGCGCAGCGACCAGTTTTCCGGAGCGATGCTGCTCGTGCTCGCGCTGTATGTGGGATGGCAGAACCGCGTTTACCCGATAGGCACTCTGGAGGAGCCCGGCCCGGGCTATGTGCCGCTGCTGCTTGCCATCTTCATGGGCGCGATGGGATTGTTGATCGCATTGTGGGGCGGCAAATCGATGCCGCTGGCCGCGGTCCGCTGGCCCGAGGCGAAGCGCGCGCTGGTGATCATGATCGCATGCGCGGTCGGCGCCTTTGCGCTGGAACGCCTCGGCTACCGGATCACCGTGATTGCGTTCCTGCTTTTTTTCCTGGGCGTGCTTGAGCGCAGGCGGCCGCTGCCGGTGTTGCTGGTTGCGGTCGGCTTCGGTTTTATTTCTTTCTATGTGATAGGCGACCTGCTCCACGTGCCACTGCCGCGCAGCCCCTGGGGATTCTAGTGGTAGAGACTTTTAACAACCTGATGCTCGGCTTTTCCGTCGCGCTCGCCCCCTCGGTCCTGGTATACGCATTCATGGGCTGCATCATCGGCACGCTGGTCGGCATGATGCCGGGGCTGGGGCCGCTCGCCGGCATCAGCCTGCTGTTGCCGGCAACCTTTGGCCTCAATCCCATCATCGCCATCGTGTTGCTATCCGGGGTCTATTACGGCGCGATGTACGGCGGCTCCACCACCTCGATCCTGATGCGGATTCCCGGAGAGGCGGCGTCGGTGATGACCTGCGTCGACGGTTACGAGATGACGAAAAACGGCCGTGCCGGTCCGGCGCTGGCGATCGCGGCGATCGGCTCCTTTTTTGCCGGGACCGCGGGCGTGATCGGTCTGATGCTGCTCGCCCCGACGCTCGCCGAGTTTGCGCTGCGTTTCGGTCCGCCCGAATATACCGCGC
>CAYIRZ010000200.1:0-6285 GCA_964365845.1 uncultured Streptomycetaceae bacterium | reverse complement strand
TCAACCAATCAATGGGTTGTGAACTTTGAAAAGCAAGTTAACCGGACAGCAGTGATAAATAATAAAAAACAATTGGTTATATTATAGCTCCGTAGAATTGCAACTTGGAGTTTTAGATTTTCATCGGCGTACCCCTCAGGGCACCCGTCAAGCGGGTATTGAGAAGAAGGGTATTGAGAAGAATTCATCGGCGGCTAAATTATTTTTTGTTACGGGTTCTTCGGAAAACGCCGGACCGCTTTCAGGCGTTGCGTGGCGTCACCGGCGAGATGTGACCAGATGAAGGCGTCGCGGACCAGCTTGTCCGCCACGGCGTCCATGACGCCGCCCGCCATGCCTGTTGTTCTTTGCTTAGCGAAAAATCCATGTTGGGGACTCTGAGCCTGTTGAATTTCTGATTTGGATTTAGCGCTTACTACTGCTGTACGCTAATGTTGGCCTCTTTGATGACGCGTGCCCACTTGTCCGTTTCCGCCCGCACGAACGTTGCGAGCTCGGCCGGTGTGCCAGTGGCCGCGTCCAGCCCCACCTGGGCGAGCTTGCTCCTCGCTTCGGGTGCGTTCATGAGCTTGGCGATTTCGGCGTTGATGCGCTCGATGATGTCAGGCTTCACGCCCGTCGGCGCAAACAGGGCATACCAGGTAATGACGACCAGCTCCGGCATGCCGGCTTCGGCGGATGTCGGCACTTGCGGCAGCGCCGCTGCGCGCTCCGGCGCCAGCACGGCCAGGGCCCGAATCCTGCCGGCATTGACGTGAGGAATGGTCCCGGGAACGGTCGACGTCACCATGTCCACTTCACCGCTCAACATGGCCGTCAATGCAAGTGATGCGCCCTTGTAGGGCACGTGCACCATATTGATCTTGGTAAGCGCCTTGAAAAGTTCGCTCCCCAGCTGGCTGCCCGAACCGAGGCCGCCGGAGCCGAAGTTCAGCTTGCCGGGGTGCGCTTGCGCCAGCTTCACCAGTTCGCCGAGACTTTTCGCCGGCACCGAAGGATGAACGACAATCACGTTGGGCACCGTCGCCAGCAGCGTTATCGGCGCGAAATCCCGGAACGTGTCATAACCCAGCTTCTTGAAGAGGCTGGGACTGATGGCGACCGTCGGACTCGTCAGCAACAGCGTATAGCCGTCAGGGGGCGCTTTGGCAACCAGCTCGGAAGCGATGTTGCCGCCGGCCCCC
The DNA here is from genome assembly GCA_964365845.1 of uncultured Streptomycetaceae bacterium. Lineage (GTDB taxonomy): Bacteria > Pseudomonadota > Gammaproteobacteria > Burkholderiales > SG8-41 > CAKKQX01. The sequence continues at coordinate 5,101 of CAYIRZ010000200.1, read as the reverse complement.
GCCCTGAAATCAGGCACGACCGACTGTCCAAGCGACTCCCGCAGCTTCTCCGAGATGAGGAGCGCCAGGATGTACGGGGCGCCGGTGGGAAACGCCACAACCAGTCTGATGCTCCTGTCGGGATACTTCTGAGCCCAGACCGGCAGCGGGCACGCGAGCAGAGCGAGCAGGGCCATGCAAAGAGGTGCTCTTGCGGTTCTCATGGGTTCTTCTCCGGGTAATTGCGGCGCGAAGCATCAGCCTCCTTTTTTGGAGCTTTTCATTTCAGGAGTTTGTCGAACGCAAGTCCGACAAACTCCTGGGGCGGGGCTTGCGACGTTTCCCTGCTTCTTACGTTACTTCGGGATGCTGACCAGGGTCACGGCATTGACCAGGCTGTTGGCCAGCACGAAGTCGCCGTCCCGCGTGACCGAGGTGTTGCGCACGATATTGCCACCCCCCGGGATCGCCCAGCTCTGGAATTGCGCGGTCTTGGGATCGAAGCGCACGACCGTATTCGGGGTCGTCCCGGACTCGCTGTACCAGATGACGTCGTTGATCGCCGAGATGCCGTAGGGCTCGGACTTCGGCCCGCTCGGCGACTGCCACTCCATCACCTTGCCGGTCGCGGCATCCAGCCTGCCCAGATAACCGCGCGAGAAGTCGGCGTACCAGACGATGTCGTCGCTGGTGATGGTGATGCGTCGTGGCCGGGATGCCGGATCCGGCAATGTGTACTCACGAAACGCCAGCGTCTTCGGATCGATGCTCACCACCTTGTTGGTGCCGAACGCCACGTAGAACACCGCGCCCTTGGAATTCACCGCCATGCCGTAGGGGCGCGACTTTGGCGTAGGGGCTGTGAGTATCCTGATATCGCCGGTCTTCGGATCGAGCCGTCCCACCCGGTTGGAATTCTGCGCCGTGAACCACAGGATGCCGCTCTGATCGAAAATCAGCGTGTGCGGATCCTTCACATTCGGGTCCGGTATCTTGTACTCGGTGACCGCCCCCGTCTTCGGGTCGAGCTTGCCGATCAACGCCGCCGCGTTTCCGGTGTACCAGATGTTGCCGTCCTTGTCTTCGACCAGACCATGCGGTCCGGAGTGGGGCGTCTTGAGGGGATATTCCTTGATGTTGCCGGTCTTCGGATCGATCCGGCCGAGCACGTTGACCATCTGGCCCGTGTACCAGAGCGCGCCGTCCACCGTGGCCAGCGGATCGTTCGGCCGCGATCCAGGTGTGGGTAAGGGCCACATCTGCATCCAGGCCTTGGCGGGTCCCGCGAGCAGCACGCCGGCGGGCTTAGTCTTTTCCGGGAAGTTCTTGACCAAATACTCCGTGATCGTGGCGACCTGATCCGCCGACAGGGCCACCCCGTGATTGGCCATCATCCGCATGACGGTGCGCCAGCCTTCGGCGGTGTATCCACCACCAACGCGAAAAGCGTGACAGCTGGCGCAAATGGTTGCGGCCAGTTCCTTGCCCTTGCCCTCGGGCAACTCCGCGCCCCAGGCGGGAAGCGTGGAGCACAGCAAAGCGGCTGCCATCAAGGGCAAACGTAATTTATGTTTTGACATGGCTTCTCCCCCACAAAAGACCGGCGTGAACGCCCGCCGACGCCCCGGCTCCGACGGAACGGGTGCGTCCATGGTAGTTTAGAGCGCTTCCAAAGTCGAAAAATTTCCTGCGCTATCGGCGGGGGCGCTGGAAGGCGGCTAACGGGTGTAGGGGTGAAGACCGGTCATCGCTTGCCGCGCACGACATACTCACGCCGGACTGGGGCGCGTTCTGCTGGGTGCGCTTGCGATATTTGCCGCGGTCCCGGCCCATGCTCAGCCGTTTCCGTCGCGGCCCGTGCGCCTGGTGGTGCCATACCCGCCGGGAGGCGCCAACGACATCGTGGCGCGGCTGCTCGCGCCCAGGATGGGCGAGCAGCTTGGCCAGAATGTCGTTGTCGACAATCGCGCCGGCCGCGACCTCCAGGGCTGTCATAGCCCGGTTGCATGGCGTCGCGCAGGGCGCGCAGCGCCAGCCCGACATCAGGGAAAAACTCCTCGGCGTCGGGGTCGAGGTCGTGGAGGCCACGACAATCCAGTTTGGCGAAAAGATCAACGCCGAGTTGGCCAAGTGGGACAAAGTCGTCAAGCCGCTCGGCATCACCCCGGAATAAAGCCTGCCACGAGCGCGTGATGCGGCACAAAGCCGAGCATTCAGCCGGCGGCGAACAGGCACACGACGAGGAGCGAGTTTCTCGACGCGATAAGGTGACGCAAATCACGGTCCGATTGCCGACAGCGGCGCGCGCGGGTATTCTTGGGTGGCGGCTTTGCCGTCTTACACCACAAGGAGCACTCGCATGGAAATTCAAGCAGGCAGCGCAGCACCCGATTTCACGCTCGCTGCACACAATACCGACCAGAAAATCTCGCTCGCCAGCTTCCGCGGCCGGCGTACCGTCGTTTCCTTCCTGCCGTTTGCCTTCACCGGCGGGTGAAAGAATCAAGTCAGCGGGTTCCGTGCGAACCACGAAGAATTCAAGAAGCTGGATGTCGAAATCCTGCAAATCAGTGCCGATCCGACGCCCAGCCTCAAGGCCTGGGCTGAACAACTGGGCGGCTTGCCTTTCCCCCTGCTCTCGGACTACTGGCCGCATGGCGCGGTCGGCAAAGCCTACGGCGTGTTCAACGAGGAACGGGGCATGGACAAGCGTTCGGTGTTTCTGCTCGACGCCAAGGGGATAGTCCGCTACGCCAAGGTGTATGAGCCGGGGACCATACCCGAAAGCCAAGATCTGTTGGAGCGATTGCGCCAGATCTGAACGCGGCACACTACGCTCAGGCCGGTAGCCGGGTTCCCCAGGGAACTGGCTACCGGCCTCGCCGGTAATACGTAATTACTTGTTTTAATTTAATAAATAATAGGGTCGTCCGCGTTTTTTTCTTCACTGCGCTCATCGCGTGTTGGCGGGCGCCTCGATCCGCCAGAGATGGACACGCCAGCGCACGGCGATCAGCAGGGTGAACGCCAGGCCGATCGCGCAATAAAGCGCCGCGGTCTCCGGATAACCGAAGCGACCGATCAACTGGCCGGCGATCAACAGTCCGGGCACATTGCCGTAGAGCACCAGCATCCGTATCCCCATGACGCGGCCGCGGAACTGCGCGTCCGAGTTGCGCAACAGCATCGCCACCATCGTAACCATGCTCACGCTTTGCGCGCAACCGGCGAGCATGAGGATCAGGACGCCGCCGACAGGGTGATGCCATTGCGCGAACGCCAGGAGCATCGCGTACCAGGCCGCGCAGGAGACGAGCATGATGCGTGCCGGCCGGATGGCGTGGCCGATTCTGCTCAGTGCAATCGAGCCCAGCAGGGCGCCGCAGGCGGCGCTCGCGACCATGTAGCCCAGCCCTGTCTGATCGGTACGATAAATCTCCTTCGCCACGTACGGCAGCAATCCGGTGAACAGCGGAAACGCCGTCAGGTTGAGCAGGAAGGCGAGACACATCATCGCGAGCAGATGGGGCGTAGTCCAGACATAGGCGAGCCCTTCTCTGAGATCGCGCCACGGCGAGGGGCGTTCCGCTAACGTGTCGCGGGGGCGCGCGGACACGTTACCGGCGGAGGCGCCCGCCGAGTCTGCGGCTGCATGGGTCGCGGAGCGCGCGCCACCGGCCTTCAGGGTCAGCAGGACGCTGATCGCGTAGAAGCTCGCGACCACCAGATAGGCCGGTCCCATGCCGAGCGTTGCGACCAGTCCCGCGCCGGTGAGGGCGCCCGCGATCCGGGCGGAATCCTGGGTAGTGCGCTGGATGCCCATCGCCCCCATCAACTGGGCACCCGGCATGGTTTCGCCGACCAGCGCGGCGCGCATCCCGATGTCCGTAGGGCGCACCAGACCCATCACCGCGGCGATGGCCAGCACGAGCACCGGGGTCATGACGCCCGTGAAAGCGAAGATCATCAGGGTAGTTGCGCATGTCGCGTAGACGGTCCGCATGCCGCAGAGCAGATTGCGGTGGCCGATCCGATCCCCCATCACGCCGAACATCGGCGCGAGCAAGGTGCCGATGTACTGCAGCGACGCGAACACGGTGAGCATCAACACCGATTGAGTCTCGACCAGCACGTACCAGCCGAGGATCAGCGTCTCCATCTCGAAGGCCCACGAAGTCGCCAGATCGGCGGGCCACTGAAACCGGAAACTGCGAACCCGGAATGGCGCGAGCGCCGGGACCCTCGACGTCGCGCTCAAGACGCGGCTCCGTGGCGCATCGCCCGCCCGCCACTCAACGTCACGCTTGGCTATGGCGCTGAGTCAGGCCTTCCGCCGATTGGCCTCCAGCCAGCCGTCGACCAAAGCGACTGTCCGGTCAACCTCATCGGACTGCATGCCCTTCTGCGCCGCTATGGTTTGCACCAGGCGGTCCACCCGTTCGATATTGGGCGCGCCGGCGGCCAGGGCCCGCGCCGCGGAGGACGGGCTTGCCAGCGATAGTGCCGCGTTCGCGTATTTTTCAAATGGCACGAGATCTTTCTCGGCTGCGCCCAAAGACACGCACAGCTTGGCAACCCAGTTGTAGACCGACCGCGTTGCTTCGATATCGCTATGCACGGCTTCCTTGATGGAGCGCATGGCATCTTTCTGCACGCAGCGATAGTTGCCGGCCAGCAACATGCTCCATTTCGCCAGCGGCACAAAGACCGAGTCGTGCACCTTGAGCTTGACGGGCAACTCGATCTTGCCGTCACCGGTGTCGAACCGGATCGCTTCGATGTCCGACTCCAGTTGGCGCAGGATGGCGGTGTGAGCGTCCGAATCGAACCGGGCCGCCTTGAAGTTGGTCGGCAGCCTGACTTGCAGCACATTGACCTTTTCTTCCGGCGGGCGAAACGCCTGCGGGTCCGGACTGCACAGTGTCATCAGCCTGGGGTCGAAGCTGTCCCAGACGGTGGGATCGGTGTAGGCGCCTCTGCAGGCATCGACATCGAGGCCCGGAATGCGTTTCAGGTAAGTCAGCGGCGGCATGTTCATGATCGACATGCAGGGCACTCTGGCTTTGGCCACCGCGTCCAGCAGCTCGCGCACGCCGGGTGAACGATACTGGGGCTCCTGCAT
>CAYIRZ010000199.1:0-6342 GCA_964365845.1 uncultured Streptomycetaceae bacterium | reverse complement strand
AATGAGATAATGCCGCCATGGATGAAACGCAACCGATTTCCCCTCGTGCTCGCCTGCAAGCGCTTCTGGCGGTCCCCGAAAGACAGCGGACCGAGGCCGAGTGGGACGAACTCAATGAACTTGAGATCATGCTGGCTCCCGGAAACCGGGAGGGAGCCCCGGATCAAGGCGTCCGGCGGAACAGCACCACACCCGCCGGGTCTCCCAACCCCAACAGCGGGCCCCACGGCAAGAAGCCGATGAAGAGGTTCCACAACAGGCCCCCCAGGCGCAATGGGCCGTGACGGCACCCTGTTGACCGCTTCAGCGATAAATCCCAGTCCCGGCGCCGGGCTTCAAGACGACGTATTTCTTATATTGGACGCTCGATTACCAGCCAAACAAAGATACGACTCAACGACGGAGCTCACTCGTCAACGTGTGCACCGTCTCGCACAATTCTTCCACCGTATTCGGCTTGTAGATCAGATGCCGCACGCCTGCCTGCCTGGCTTTTTGCCGCAGTTCGTCGGAGATATAACCTGACGTAATGACCACCGGCAGATCGGGACGGATGCGCGCCAGTTCGTTCGCCACGTCCAGTCCCGACATGCCCGGCATGTTGTAGTCCGTCACCACCAGATCGAATCGTCCCGCATCGGCACGCACTGCCGCGAGCGCATCTTCCGCCCTGATATAGCCGCTCACCTCGTATCCCATGCGCTGCAGCAGGTGGGTCGCCAGCAGCACCAGCGCATCCTCGTCGTCGAGGTAAAGCACATGCTGGCCGCTGCCGCGCAGCGGGGTCGTGATTTCCAGTTCCGGGCCGCTGGTTTGGGCAGTGGGCGCGATCGCGGGAAAGTAGAGATGTACGGTGGTTCCACGGCCGGGTGTGCTCTCGACTCTGATGATTCCCTGGTGCGTTTCCATGATGCCATGGACGACGGACAAACCGAGGCCGATGCCTTCTCCGACCGGCTTGGTGGTGAAAAACGGCTCGAAGATGTGCTCAAGCGTGGCGGCGTCCATGCCGCGGCCGGTGTCGTGCACCGACAGGTAAGCATAACGGCCGGGCTGCAGGCCGGGGCGGGCCGTGCCGGCATCCAGTGTAATTCCGTCGAGGCGGATGTCGATGCGGCCCGGGTTGCCCTCCAGTGCATGCCAGGCGTTGGTGCATAAATTCAGCACGATTTGATGTATCTGCGTCGGGTCGGCCAGCACGTTGGGCGTATCGTCAGCCGCGGTCACGGCGATTTCCACACCGGCGGGCAGGGTGGCGCGCAGCAGCTTGACGACTTCCTCCATCACCGGGGCCAGCGCGATGGGCTGTAGCGATTGCGGCTGCTGCCGGCTGAAGGCGAGAATCTGGTTGACCAGTGCCTTTGCGCGCTGGCCCGCTTTGCGGATCTCGTCGAGGCTTTTCAGCGCCGGGTGCTCCGCGCCGACATCCTGACGCGCCAGTTCGGCGTTGCCGATGATTGCGGCGAGGACATTGTTGAAGTCATGGGCAATACCGCCCGCGAGCGTGCCTATGGCTTCCATCTTCTGCGACTGGCGCAACTGGGTTTCGAGCGCCTGGCGCTGCGCCTCGGCCTGCTTGCGCGCCGTGATGTCGCTGATGAACACCATGTCGGCGGCTTGTCCGTTCCAGCGGATGATGGTGGCATTGAATTCGACGGGAATGGCCCGTCCGTCCTTGCTGAGGACCACACTTTCGTACTGGTGCGGAACGTTTTCCCCCGCCAGGCGCCGACGGTGGCGGTCGGCCTCTTTGGGCTGTTCATCGCGGGAGACGATGTCCTGGATTGCGGTCTGCTTGAGTTCCCCGGCAGTGTATCCCAGCATCTCCTGGAGGTGCGGGTTGGAAAACACGTGACGCCCCTGGAGGTTGATCAGGATGCCGATATTCGCGTTGTCCGAGATGGCGCGCAAGTTGGCTTCGCTGATTTTAAGCGCCTCTTCGGCCTGCTTGCGCCCGGTGATGTCCTGATAGATGGCGATAATATTGCGCGGCTGGCCGTCAGCATCAGGCAGCGCAGCTACTGCGAGAATGACCCAGATACCGTGCCCATCCTTGCGTAGGACCCGCTTTTCGCGCACGTAGTTTCCGATTTCGCCTCTCATCAGACGCTCGTTGTCGTTGACCGCGTCCTCTTGCTCATCGGAGGGGGTAATATCCGCGGTGCTGAGTCTCAGAAGTTCTTCCCGCGTGTAACCCAGAAGTTTGCAAAACTGATCATTCACCTGCACCCAGGGAAGCCTGCGGTCATGTGCGGGCCGCATCGTGATACCGACGCCCGCGTAATTGAAAATTGCGCGGAAGCGTCCCTCGCTTTCCGCCAGGTCGGCCATCATCTGCGCCTGCCGCGCTTCGACGCGCCGCAGACGGAACAGCAGGCCGGCCAGCAATCCCAGCAGCAACAGACCCGACAGGCCAACCGCCAGCGCGCGCGCGCGCCAGCCCGCCAGCACTTCCTCGCGCGCAACGCCGGCCGTCACAAAGAAAGGGTAGCGATCCAACACGTGGGAACTGTAAATGCGCACAATGCCATCGGCGACGGAGGAAAGTTCGACCGTCGTTTTCGTATTACCGAAGGTTAACGCCTCGCGTATCGGATGGCCCGGCGGCAACGGTGTGTTGATCTTGGCATCGCCCAGCGGCCAGCGCACAACCAGCCTGAAATCGTCGCTGCGGTAGATTGTGAGGACGCTCAGGGCGCCGATGTCCAGCGACTGGAACAGCTTCTGGAAGGACTCGAGTTCGATGGTGGCGGACACAACGCCGCGGAAGGCGCCCTGCCCGTCCCGCAGTGCTCTGGCGGCAATCACGATTTGCCGGTCCGTGGCGCGGCCAATGATTACTTCGGAAAACACCAGGCCGGCCTGCGGGTTGTCGCGCAACAGGCGGAAGTGGCTGCGGTCGGCAATATTCGTGCGCGGATTGCTTGTGCTGTCCGAGAGGTAGAGCACGTCGCCGTGGGCATCGAAAACCTGCAGGCCGGCTAGTTCCGGGAAATTGATCAGACGGGAATCCAGCTCGGCATCGAGTTCGCGAGCGTGACGGGGTACGGCCTGCTTGCTCAGCACCGCAACGGGGAGCGTGCGCGCCAGTGCCTGCATTTCGGCGTCAGCGCGGCGCAGCGTGGCATCCAGCCGCGCTTCGATTATCGCGGCATAGTTGCGTGTCGTGGTCCCGGCCTCGCGCATTGCCTCCTGGTAGCCTGACCAGATCAGGTAACCCAAAAGCGCCATCACGGCGAGCACGATAACGCTCAGCACGGCGACGAGCTTCGTGCGGTTGCGGCGACCAGTGGAGAAGAGGCGTGCGGGGATCATGGCATGCGAACGAGCGCGGCACAAATTATTAGCCGGGTTTTCACGACTCAATCCCCCCTGGTTTCAAGCAGCACATCGCGAACCGCCGGTGGTTGTTTGGGCACAATTTTTTCGCATGTATGCAATTTCGGCGTTGAGCTTTTGCCCTGAAGCTCACTCGGCCTTGATGCCGGCCTCCCTGATCACCTCCGCCCATACCCAGGCTTCGTTTATTTTGCGAGAAAGCCGCGCACGCCCGGCTCGTCGCGCAGGCGCCAGACGCGCGCGATGATATCCTTCATTTCCTGCGGCAACGCTCCACCGGCATAACCGGCGAGCCGCAGTGCCTTGTCCTCGAGTTCGGCGCGAGTGAGCGTATTGTCGGGATCGCCTTTGGGCGAACGGATGCATTGCTCGAATTCCCGGCCGTCGCGCGTCTTCACCGTCACCCGCCCCATCCAGCGCTGCGGATAAGCGCGGTCGATCTCGGGATCGAGCACCATGTTCACCTTGTCGTGAAACGCACGCACCGGTTTGTCCTTGAGCGCGGCTTCGGTAAAGTCGGCCAGCGCGGCGCGGCCGTGCAGCGCGATCAGCGCCAGCACGAAGCCCATCGAAAACTTCGACTGATGGATGGACTGCGGATCCGTGACTGCGCCGAGGACATCGATGGCGCCCTGGTGAACGTGTGCAGTCACGGATATCACGTCCTCGGCCTTCAGCCTGTGGGCGTGCATTAATTCAAGCAGCGCGTCCGCCGCGGGATGCGTATGCCGGCACGAAGCGTGGAACTTGAACGAAGTCTCGGGGAGCGCCCAGCGCGTGCCGAGCCCGTCCGTGAGCCATTTGGCATCGGCATCACTCGACATTCCCGCAGCAAGCCCTTGTTTTCCTTCAAGAATTTTGCGTGCTCCGGTGAAACCGTCGCGCGCGATATAAGCCGCCATCAAGCCGTCGGCCGCAGCCTTGGCTGTGTGCAGTTGCTTGGAATCCGCGGCATCGCGCAGGAATTCCCACAGCCCCGCCGCCATAGTGCCGGCCGAACCCAGTGCGTGCTGCATTGTTTTCGCGTCGAGCTTGAGCACATGCGCCACGCCCGCAGCAGCAGCCAGCTTGCCCGCAGTGCCGGTCGTATGAAATACCTTGTAATGCGAGCGGCCGAGAAACTCGCCGACGCGCACACCGCACTCGTAACCGGCGACCGCCGCGGCAATCAGTTCTTTTCCAGAAGCGCCGACATCCTGCGCCGCGGCGAGCACCGCCGGAAACACCACGGTTCCCGGATGCAATACCGAGCTGTTGTGCAGGTCGTCCTGCTCGACGAAGTGCGACGCCGCGCCGTTGACCAGCGCCGCGAACAACGGCGACGTGCGCTTGCGCGAAGTCAGGATTTCACTCGGTCCGGCGGCAGGCCCCATCGTCGACGCAAAATGCTCCATGATCCCGACAGGGCGCGCGCCTTTGCCGGCAAGCGCGGAAGCGAACCAGTCGAGAAACAATTCCTCGGTGCGCGCCACCACGGGCGCCGGGAGATCTTCGTAACGGATCGCGGCCAGAAATTCAGAAAGCGTCTGCGTCGGGCTGAGCGCGGCGGGAGAAGTGGATTGGACCGGCATTTGCATATTGGACTCCATGGACTGCCGACATTTTAAACGCATCACCGTCAAGAGCCACGACCTGCGCACGGATATTCTCGACAATGTGAAACTGTTGCAGAAAGTCGGCGCGCAAGCGGAAAAAGTTTACGAAGTCGCTGCCGGTCAACGTCACCGGCGCCATTGGCGCTATTGCCAGGATAATGTGAACTGCCGCCATCTTTGCTTCTTTATCGGTCGACTATTCAGCCGCGACTAACCTACTTGCCAAATAATAACCTAATAGGTTAATATCCGATCGTGGAAAAAGCCAAGCCCCACTGCCCGTTGTCGGCGGTCAAAGCGATGGTCGTGTCCTTCAAGGAGTTATGAACATGAAATGTCCATCTTGCGCGGCTGCGGAACTGGTGCATGACACCCGCGACATGCCGTACACCTACAAAGGCGAATCGACCGTGATACCAGCCGTGACGGGCGACTTCTGCCCGGCCTGCGGCGAAGCAGTGCTTGAGATGGGTGAATCGGTGCGCACCAGCGCCGCGATGCTGGAATTCAACAAGCAGGTCAATGCTGCCATTGTTGATCCTGCGTTCATCGCCAACGTCCGCAAAAAACTTTCGTTGGACCAGCGGGAAGCGGCAGAGATATTCGGCGGCGGCGTCAATGCATTCTCCCGCTACGAGAACGGCAAGACCAAACCGCCTCTGGCCTTGGTGAAGCTGCTGAAAGTGCTGGACCGGCATCCTGAGTTGCTGCAGGAGATCAAGACGGCTTGACGGACTGGGTCCATCAAACTCGGATTTTTTCTTCTTACTTATTAATTGAATCAGGCGGTTTTTGAGCAGAAATCGACAACTTTACAAAAAAAGCCTGAGCGATCCTCAACTTTGCGTCTTTGTGCGCCTCGACATTTGGCACAGGCGCACCACTTTGCCGTGGAGAAAGGCGTCGCGTGAAACGTGCGGGGGCAATGCGGAATCGGCGGCTAATTTCCGGTTCCTGACGGCCAACCCACACCCAATCCAAAGTACATAGTTTGATCCGTCGGCTTCGCGAGGAGAAGCTCAACATTCAACAGAGCAGGATTTGTGAATTTTCTACGTCCGCTGTCCGCAAAGAGCCAAAGCAATCAGTTCTGCAATTCGTTCAGCAGTTCGGGATGCCGATCAAGAAGTCGAAAAAGATTTGTCACCGCAGGTAGCGGACGAGCTTTGCCTCGCTCATAACGTGAAAACGCATTCGGACCGCCGCCAGTGATCCGCGCGGCCTCCAGTTGTGTCAGCTTCAACTTCTTGCGGATGCGCGCCAGTTCAGCAGCTTCCTGGGTGTCGATCTCGGCCGCAATGCGTTTTATGGCTTCGGCGAAGCGCTTACCTTCTCCCGAGTTAAATTCAACCTCTTGGCAATGGGGGCAATGCCAGCCGGCAACCTTCGGCACCACTGTTGTGTGACC
>CAYIRZ010000198.1:0-6346 GCA_964365845.1 uncultured Streptomycetaceae bacterium | reverse complement strand
AGATCGACGCGACGCGCCAGCGCTTTTTCTATGTCGTCCTCGACGCCATAGAGGTCGAACAGCGGGCGCTCGCCCTGATAATGCTCGATGCGCTCAGCCCCGGCCAGCGTGAACTCCAAGGCGAAATTCTGCATGCCCTGAAAGGTCTCGCGCGAATCGGTCAGGATGCGCCGGGTCTCGTCGTGCACGAAATCGCGCAATACCCGCAGACTCAGGTTGAGGTCCTGATAAAGCAGCGTCAGCGGCGCTGCGGCCTGTGCTTTTTCCTGGATGCCATGCCACAGCTTCCTCAGATATTCGATGTCCAGGGTAAGTTCGCGGTCGGACGCGGTCTCCGCCATGGTGCGGATGATGAAGCCGCCCTTCTCCTCGGGCGGCAGCAGCTGCTGCAGCTTCTCGCGCAAATGCTGCCGCTCTTCTTCGTCCTCGATACGCTGCGAGATGCCGATGTGCGACTCCTGCGGCAGATAGACCAGAAAGCGGCCGGCAATGCTGATCTGGGTGGAAAGCCGCGCGCCTTTGGTGCCGAGCGGATCCTTTATCACCTGCACCATCAGGTTCTGGCCCTCGGCCAGCAACCTCTCGATCGGGACGCTGGACTCGCCGTTGTTGCGATTGCTCCAGATGTCGGCCACGTGCAGGAACGCCGCGCGTTCGCCGCCGATATCGATGAAAGCAGACTGCATGCCCGGCAGCACGCGGACCACCCGCCCCATGTAGACGTTGCTGACGAACCCGCGCGCCGAAATGCGCTCGATGTGCAATTCCTGCGCAACGCCGTACTCGATCACGGCAACGCGCATCTCCTGCGGCGTGACATTGATAAGGATTTCTTCGGCCATCGGACGTGCATTGCGCCGGTTACAGTACTTCGATGTCGAACTTCTGCAGCAGCGCCGCCGTTTCGGCCAGCGGCAAACCCATGATACCCGAATAGCTGCCTTCGATGCGGGTAATGAACGCAGCCGCGCGTCCCTGAATGGCATACGCGCCGGCTTTGTCGAGCGGCTCGCCACTCGCGACATAGCGGCGGATTTCGAGATCGGAGAGTTCACGGAATCGCACGGCCGAAACCGAAATCCGCGTTTCGATCTGCTCTCTTCTTGCCATCGCGATGGCGGTATGTACCTTGTGCTCGCGGCCCGACAGCGTCTGCAGCATCTGTATCGCCTGTCCCGTGTCCACGGGCTTGCCGAGGATCTGCCCGTCCAGCACCACGATGGTGTCCGCGGCCAGCACTGGATTCTGCGGCAGGCTGCGCTGGGTAAGATGACGCGCGGCGACCGTCGCCTTGGCGCCGGCCACGCGCAGCGCATAAGCATCCGGCAGCTCGTCCGGCAATGGCGTTTCATCGACGTCGCCGCCGCGCCTTGGATCCTCGCGCAGCAACAGCAGCTCGAAATTCACGCCGATCTGTTTCAACAGCTCGCGGCGGCGCGGGCTGCGCGAAGCAAGATAGATGCGTTTGTCCATTTCAGGATTCAGGATTCAGGAGCCGGGATTCAGGGTTCGGCGAGCCGCTTTTGCCAAACCGCGCTGTACGTCAGCTGAATCCCGAATCCTGAATCCGGTCTTTTCACTCTCTATGGTATGGATGATTGCTCAAAATCGACACCGCCCGGTAAAGCTGCTCGGCCAGCACCACGCGAACCAGGGCATGCGGCAGCGTCAACAACGACAATGACCATAGCATATCGGCTTCCTGCTTGAGCGCATCGGCCGTGCCGTCGGCGCCACCGATGATGAAGGCGATATCGCCCCCGGCATCGCGCCAGCGCGCAATGTTGTCGGCAAGCTGGCGCGTGGAAAAGCCTTTGCCGCGCTCATCGAGCACCACCTTATAGCAACCCGCGGGAAGCGCGGCAAGGATGCGTTTATGCTCGGCCTGCAGCATGCGCTCGACCGCTTGCGTGCCCATGGCGCCGCTGCCCCGGATTTCGGGTTTGATTTCCGTCAGGACGAGCCGCGCATCGCGCGGCATGCGCCGCGCATATTCCTCGAACCCGGCGCCGATCCATTCCGGCATGCGATGGCCGACCGCCACGACATGAAGCTTCATGGAGAGGCTGCCTCAGGAAGCGGCTGCTTTTGAGGTGCGGCGCCGCGGCGCGCGCGCGGGCGGCGTCCAAAGCTCCTCGAGGTTGTAATACTGGCGGATTGCCGGCTGCATGATATGCACGACCACCGAGCCCAGGTCGACCAATACCCATTCACCGGTCTGCTCGCCTTCGACACCGTGGACTTTCGCGCCGAGCGCCTTGAGTTTTTCCTGAACATTCTTGGCGAGCGCCTTGGTCTGACGGGAAGAATCGCCGCTCGCAATGATGATATGGTCAAACAGCGAAGTCATTTTCTTGACATCGAGCACCACGATGTCGCGCGCCTTGATATCTTCAAGCGCGGCCACCGCGGCTTTCACCAGTTTATCGACTTTCATTGCCCTCCTGAATAAAGCTTGTTTGATTGAATATAATCGAGAACGGAGTCCGGGAGCAAATAACGCGGGCTCGCGCCATTGTGAACTATGTCACGAATCCTGGTCGCCGATATGTCGAGTGCCGTGATCGGCGTCACCGCGATGCCGCCGCAGGACGCAAGATGCACCGCAAGCGGCTGCTGCATGAGCCGCGCCGAGTACTCTTTTGCCAGTGGCAGCGGCATATGCCTGTGCCAGGTATCGGTTGGGAACCCGGGGCGGTGCGCCACGACGATATGCGCCAGGGTGAAAAGCTCATGCCAGCGGTTCCACGTCGCCAGATCGAGGAAGGCGTCGGCACCCAGCAACAGGCACACCGGCCGCGTGGCGCCGAATTCCCGGCGCAGTTCGGCAAGCGTGTCCACCATATAGCCCGGGCCGGCGCGCCGGATCTCCCGGTCATCCACGGTAAACAGTGCATTGCCTTGCGTGGCGGCCTTCACCATGGCGAGACGGTCGGCGACAGACCCCGCAGGCGAACCGCGGTGCGGCGGCGTGCCGCTGGGAATGAAGCGCACTTCCTCGAGCTTCAGCGCCTGTCCGATCTCCTGGGCAAGCCGCAGGTGGCCGAAATGGATCGGGTCGAAAGTGCCGCCGAGAATGCCGATGGGGGCGGAGGTGTTCACGATCGGACACGCGGTAAGCCGTAAGCGGTCAGCCGTAAAAAGCAGTTACGTCTTTTCCGCGCACCGCTCACTGCTCACTGCTCACTTGAGTCTTCACAGCACCAGCCGGCGAATGTCGGACAGCACGGCGCTCAGGAACGAAATGAAGCGCGCGCCCTGCGCACCGTCTATGACACGATGATCGTAGGATAGCGACAGCGGCAGCATCAGCCGCGGCGCGAATTCCTTGCCGTTCCACACCGGTTTCATCGCCGCTTTGCCGACGCCCAGGATCGCCACTTCAGGCGCATTGATAATGGGCGTGAACGTGGTGCCGCCGAGACCGCCCAGGCTGGAGATCGAAAAGCACCCCCCCTGCAGGTCGGCCGGGGAAATTTTGCCGGCGCGCATGCGCGCGCTGATCTCGCCCAGTTCCTTCGCCAGTTCCATCAGGCCCTTTTTATCCACGTCGCGCATCACCGGCACTACCAGGCCATTGGGCGTATCGACCGCAACACCGATGTGATAGTACTGCTTGACGATCAGGCTTTCGCCGTCCGGGGACAGCGACGCGTTGAATTCGGGGTGCTGTTTGAGCGCAACCACCACCGCCTTCATCAGAAAGCCGAGCATCGTGAATTTGATGCCGCCTTTCTTCGCTTCCCCGGCCTGCGATTTGCGAAACGCCTCGAGTTCAGTGATGTCGGCCTCGTCGTTCTGCGTGATATGCGGGATGCTGACCCAGTTGCGGTGGAGATAGGCGCCGGACAGTTTCTTGATGCGCGACAACGGTTTGGTTTCAATTGGACCGAATTTGGTGAAATCGACCTGCGGCAGCGGCGGCAGGTTGAAGCCGAGCCCCCCGCCTTCAGTGCCGCGCGGGCGTGCAAGCTCGCTCTTCACGTAAACCTGAACATCCTCCTTGAGAACGCGCTCCTTCGGCCCCGTGCCTTTGACCCGCGCAAGATCGACGCCGAATTCGCGTGCCAGGCGCCGCACCGAAGGGCTCGCGTGCGCTTTCCCGAATTCGGCTTCCATCCGGACATCCGCGCCGCCGGGCGCGCTCGAAGTTTCCCTCTCCCTTTGGGAGAGGGATTGAGGGTGAGGGCTCGCAGCAGCTTGCGCCGCGGCAGGTGCCGCGGGCGCGGCGGTGGCGGTGGTCGGCATGGGAATGCCGACATCAGGTTGATCGGCGGCAACGGTTTGCCGCCCCGCATCGGCTTTGGTGGCGCCGCCATCTGCCGCTTCGAGCATGAGCACCAGCGTGCCTTCGGACACCTTGTCGCCGACCTTGACTTTCAGCTCCTTCACCACGCCAGCCACGGGCGACGGCACTTCCATCGTCGCCTTGTCGGATTCGAGCGTGAGCAGCGAGTCTTCGGCATTGACCTGGTCGCCGGGTTTGACCAGGACTTCGATGACCGGTATGTTTTTGAAGTCGCCGATGTCGGGGACTTTTACTTCGATCGTGTTTGCCATTATTCGCCTTCTGGTGAGCAGTAAGCAGTTGGCGGTAAGCGGCAAGGGCGGATTCAAAAACCGCGAAGCTCTGCTTACCGCTTGCTGCTTACCGCTTGCTGATTTCACACTGTCGTCGGATTCGGTTTCTCGGGATCAATGCCGTACTTGTTGATCGCCTCGGCAACCTTCTTGCGCGGCACCGCCTCCTGATCGGCTAGCGCCTTCAGGGCCGCGACCGCGATGTAATGGCGATCGACCTCGAAGAACTTGCGCAATTGCTTGCGCGTGTCGGAGCGGCCAAAACCATCGGTGCCGAGCGCAAGAAAATTATGCGTCGGCAGGAAAGCGCGAATCTGGTCGGCGAAAATTTTCATGTAGTCGGTCGCCGCCACCACCGGGCCCGGGCGGTCCTTAAGGCACTGCTCGACATGGGAGAGGTGCGGTTCCGCTTCCGGATGCAGCATGTTCCAGCGCTGCGTCTCCAGCCCGTCGCGCCGCAATTCGTTGAAGCTGGTGACGCTCCAGATATCGGCCGCGATGCCGAAGTCCTTCTGCAGGAGTTCCGCCCCGGCGATCACTTCGCGCAGGATGGTGCCGCTGCCGAGCAACTGCACCTTGGGCTGGTTCTTCCTGGCCTTGCCCTCGCTGAACAGATACATCCCCTTGAGTATGCCCTTTTCCACGCCTTCGGGCATCGCCGGGTGCGGGTAGTTCTCGTTCATCACGGTGATGTAGTAATAGACGTCCTCCTGCTCCTGATACATGCGGCGCAGTCCGTCCTGGATGATCACCGCGAGTTCGTAGGCAAACGTCGGATCGTAGGACACGCAGTTGGGAATGGTGGAGGCCAGCACGTGGCTGTGGCCATCCTCGTGCTGCAGGCCTTCGCCGTTGAGCGTGGTACGCCCGGCGGTGCCGCCCAGCAGGAAGCCGCGCGCGCGCATGTCGCCCGCCGCCCAGGCGAGATCGCCAATGCGCTGGAAACCGAACATCGAATAGAAAATATAGAACGGAATCATCGGCACGCCGCTGCTGCTGTAGGAGGTGGCGGCGGCAATCCATGAGGACATCGCGCCGGCCTCGTTGATCCCTTCTTCCAGCACCTGCCCCTTCTTGTCTTCCTTGTAGAACATCAGCTGGTCGCGGTCCTGCGGCGTATAGAGCTGGCCGACGTGGGAATAGATGCCGAGCTGCCGGAACATGCCCTCCATGCCGAAAGTGCGCGACTCATCGGGTACGATGGGCACCACCAACTTGCCGAGTTTCTTGTCGCGGAGGATGGTGCTGAGGATGCGCACGAAAGCCATGGTGGTCGAAACTTCGCGGCCTTCGGTGCCCTTCAACTGCGCTTCGAACGTAGACAGCGGCGGCACTTCCAAGGGCGGCGCCTTGCGGCGGCGCGCCGGCAGCAACCCGCCCATCGCCTCGACGCGGCCGCGCAGATACTGCATTTCCGGCGCGTCTTCCGGCGGTTTGTAGAACGGCACTTCTTCCAGCTTGTCGTCGGGGATGGGCACGTCGAAGCGATCGCGGAAAGCCTTGATCGAGGCGGTGCCCATTTTTTTCTGCTGGTGGGTGATGTTCTGGCCTTCGCCCGCCTCGCCCATGCCGTAGCCCTTGACGGTCTTGGCCAGGATCACGGTGGGTTGCCCCTCGTGTTTCACTGCTGCCGCGTAAGCAGCATAAATCTTGTGCGGATCGTGGCCGCCGCGGTTCAGACGCCAGATATCGTCATCCGACATGTTGGCAACCATCTCCAGCAGTTCCGGATACTTGCCGAAGAAATGCTTGCGCACGTAGGCGC
>CAYIRZ010000197.1:0-6402 GCA_964365845.1 uncultured Streptomycetaceae bacterium | reverse complement strand
GGTCGTGCACTTGGAAGCTGTCGAGCGCGTAGCCGTGATGCGTGGTGTAGATCTAGGATTACTCGATATCATATAAGAATTTTTCGAAAAAGCTGCAGATGCGCGCAAACAGCTCCTTCTGGTCGGGCACGTACACCATGACCTGCAGTCCTTCGCCGGCCGGCGACAGCCGTGCCTTGACCACCGGCAGCTTGGTGTTGACCCGGTAGTATAAAAGGCGGGTGTGCCAGGCGATTTCCTGCGGGTCGTGGTGCAGGAAATATGACGTGTCGAGCTGGGCCCAGAGTTTTTTCTGGGCCTGCTCCGACAGCGCATAAAGACGCAGCTTGGCCAGCGCTTGCTCCTGGCGCGCCTGCAGGCTGTGGTCGAGGCTGACGCGGTGGCCGGCCAGCAGCCGTTGCGCGAGGTGGAACAGATCTTCAAGCAGCTTGGCTTTCCAGGCATTCCATACCTTGGGGCTGGTGCCGCGGATATCGGCCACGGTCAAGAGATAGAGCGCAACCAGGTGGCGTTCATCCCCGCTGCGGTCGGCAAATCTGCGGATGACGTCCGGATCGCCCAGATCCTGTTTTTGCGCCGTCGCTGACATCACCAGATGATTTTCGACCAGCCACGCCACCAGTTCGGCGTCCGGTTGCGCAAGATCATGCGTCTTGCAGAAGCGCAAGGCGTCGACCTTGCCGAGTTCAGAGTGGTCGCCGCCGCGGCCTTTGGCGATATCGTGGAACAACCCGGCGAGATACAGCGCTTCGGGGCGCTCGAAATCGCTCATCAGCCGGCTGCACAAGGGGAATTCGTGGGCCAGTTCGGGCACCGCGAAACGGCGCAGATTGCGCACCACCTTGAGGATATGCTCGTCTACCGTGTAGACGTGATACAGGTCGTGCTGCAGCTGGCCGACGATACGGCCGAAAGCGGGCAGGTAGGCCCCGAGGATGCCGTACTGGTTCATGCGCCGCAATTCGCGTACGACGCGTGATGGCGTGCGCAGCAGCTGCATGAACAGGTCGCGGTTGACCGGGCTGCGGCGGAATGCGGGATTGATGTTTCGCCTGGCGCGCCATAAGGCGCGCAGCGTCGTCGCCGTCATGCCTTTCAGCTCGTGATGTTGCTGCAGCAGCAGAAAGCTTTCGAGTATCGCCGTGGGCTCGCGTTCGAACAGCTGCTCGTCGCGTGCCTCGAGCAGCTCGCCGCGCGAGCCGAAGCGGGGGGTGATTGGGTGGTATTCCCAGTTGCGCTTGGGCAGGATGCGCGCGCTCAGGTTTTGCAGCAGGATGGTATTGAGCTGAGATACCGCCTTGGCGCTGCGGTAGTAGCGCTGCATCAACTGCTCGCTGGCGAGGCGGTCAGGCCGGTCGCTCAGTTTGAACTGCCTGGCCAGCGCCGATTGATGATCGAACAGCAGCCGGTCCTCACGCCGCCCCGCCAGATAATGCAGGCGGACGCGCAGCGTTTGCAGAAACAGCTCGTGGCGCTGGATGCCGCGTGTTTCCTCCGGCGTGAGCAGGCCGCGGCGCGCCAGTTCGCGCCAGCTTTTGCCGATGCCCGCGGCGCGGGCTATCCAGAGTATGGTCTGCAGATCGCGCAGCCCGCCGGCACTTTCCTTGACGTTGGGCTCGAGGTTGGTTTCCTGAAAGCGGGTATGGCGTTGCTGCTGCTCAAGCCGCTTCGCTTGCAGAAATGCCGCCGGGTCGAGCGCGTCGTGCATGCGTTTCGTGAAGCGGTGGAACAAGCCGCGGTCCCCGGTAAGCAGCCTGGCTTCGAGCAGATTGGTCTGTACCGTGATGTCCTGTTCCGCGAGTTCGGCGCATTCCTCTATGGTGCGTACGCTATGACCGACCTCGAGGCCGATATCCCATAGCATGCTGACCAGTGTTTCGAGCTGGTGCTGCAGCCGGGCATCGGCGGCGGCCGGAAGCAGGAACAACAAATCTATATCGGAATGGGGGAAAAGCTGGCTGCGGCCATAACCGCCTACCGCGAGCAGCGCCGTTTTGGAGGGCATGGCATGCGATTTCCATACCTGCTTCAGCTGGCGGTCAATCAGCGCAGACTGGCGACGCAGCAGCTCGCCGGCGGAGGCCTTGGCAAAAAACGCCTGCCTCAGCTTGTCGCCCTCGGCTGCCAGCGATTTTTTCCAGTCTCCGATCTGTGCCCGGGACGCGGTATCGACAGCAATGTTGCTGGTGCTTGATACCGGCATCGGTTTCAGGAGTCGAGACTGGGTTTGGGCGGAGCGCCGGCAGAGACGGTCATCACTTCGTGCCCGGTTTCGGTGACGAGGATGGTGTGTTCCCATTGCGCCGACAGACTGTGGTCCTTGGTGACGATGGTCCAGCCATCGGCAAGCTGCCGGATGTCGGCCCTGCCGGCGTTGATCATAGGCTCAACGGTAAAAGTCATGCCCGGCTCCAGTCTCAACCCGGTGCCCGGCCGGCCATAATGCAGCACCTGGGGTTCTTCATGGAATTTTCTGCCGATGCCGTGACCGCAGAATTCGCGCACCACGCTGAAGCCATGCCCTTCCGCGCAATTCTGGATGGCGTGGCCGATATCGCCGAGAAAACCGCCGGGCTTGACGACGCAGATGCCCCGCCACATGCATTCATAAGTGATGTCGCACAGCCGTTTTGCCTGGATCGACGGCTGGCCGACATAGAACATGCGGCTGGTGTCGCCGTGGAAACCGTCCTTGATCACCGTGATGTCGATATTGATGATGTCGCCTGGCTTTAACTTCTTGTCTCCCGGCACGCCGTGGCAAACCACGTGATTGACCGAGGTGCAGACCGATTTCGGGTAGGGTTGATAACCCGGCGGCGCATAATTGAGCGGCGCCGGAATCGTTTGCTGATCAATGGTCATATAGTCGTGACACAAACGGTCGAGTTCGCCGGTAGTGATGCCGGGCTTGACGTGATCGGCGATGAAATCGAGCACCTCGGCGGCAAGACGGCCGGCAGTGCGCATTTTTTCTATCTCTTCAGGGGACTTTATGGCGACGGGCATATGGGGGCATCAGGCTTGGTTTTGCCCGTAAAAACGGGTTCCAAGTACTTGGTTTTTCGGGAAACCGCGATTGTAGTCCAGAATTGCCGTCGCTTGCACCTTGCGCCGGAGCAGCGCGTGGATTGGAAGCGCTGCTTGAGGAAAGCGGTTTTAATGTGTTAAAATAAAAAGTTAGCTAATCCTGCATAATATTGTGCGGGGGCTAAAAATTCGCACATCTGCACCGTTAGGGTGCCCGGCGCTTTGCGCGGCGGGTGTAGGCAGGCAGATGGAGGCTTAACCCTTACAGGAGAATACATGTCAGTCACCATGCGTGAAATGCTGGAAGCGGGTGTCCATTTCGGACATCAGACCCGCTACTGGAACCCCAAGATGGCGCCATACATCTTCGGGCACCGCAACAAGATCCATATCGTCAATCTCGAGAAAACCCTGGCCATGTACCAGGATGCTCTCAAGTTCGTGCGGCGGCTTTCCGCCAACAAGGGCACGGTGCTGTTCGTCGGCACCAAGCGCCAGGCGCGCGAGATCATCAAGGAAGAAGCGCAGCGCAGCGGCTCCCCCTATGTCGACTATCGCTGGCTGGGCGGCATGCTCACCAATTACAAGACGGTCAAGCAGTCGATCAAGCGGCTGAAGGACATGGAAGCGATGGTTCAGGACGGCTCGATGGAGAAGCTGCCCAAGAAAGAAGCGCTGCTGAATCAGCGCGAGATCATCAAGTTCGACCGCAGCCTCGGCGGCATCAAGGATATGAACAGCTTGCCCGACGCGATATTCGTGATCGACGTCGGCTACCAGAAAGGCGCGGTGGCGGAGGCCAGCAAGCTCGGCATCCCCGTGATTGCCGTGGTTGACACCAATCATTCGCCCGAAGGCATCGACTATGTCATTCCCGGCAACGATGATTCGAGCCGTGCGATCCGGCTCTACGCGCGTGGTGTGGCCGACGCGGTCTTGGAAGGCCGCAGTGACAGTCTCAAGGAGATCGTCAAAGGCGGCGACGAGTTTGTCGAGGTCGAAGAGGCCGAGGAGCCGGGCGCCTAAGCCGATTTTCCCCAGCAAGGGGCGCCAGCCCCTTTTTTTTAACCAGTGGAGTACCGGAGTACGTAATGGCGGAAATTACCGCAAGCATGGTCAGGGAACTGCGGCAGAGGACCGACGCGCCGATGATGGAGTGCAAGAAAGCCCTGGCCGAGGCCAATGGCGACGCCGCCAAGGCTGAGCAGATTCTGCGCGTCAAACTCGGCAATAAGGCGAGCAAGGCGGCTGCGCGCATCGCGGCAGAGGGCGTGGTGGCGGTCCATATCGCGCCCGATGGCAAGCTGGGCGCCATGGTCGAAGTCAACTGCGAAACCGACTTCGTTGCGAAGAACGAGGACTTCCTGGCGTTCGCGGCGACTGCGGCCGCACTGGTGGCCACCCGGAATCCGGCCGACGTGGCTGCCCTCTCGGCCTTGAGTCTGCAGGGCGCATCGGTCGAGGAAACACGCCAGGCGCTGGTCGGCAAGATTGGCGAGAACATGGCAATACGTCGTTTTGTCCGCATGGCGGCCAAAGGCAGGCTCGCGAACTATATTCACGGTGGCGCCAGGATCGGCGTGCTCGTCGACGTAGCCGGTGGCGACGAGACGTTGGCCAAGGATCTGGCGATGCATATTGCCGCGAGCAAGCCGGTAGCGCTTGCCAAAGAAGAGGTCCCCGCGGCACTCCTCCAGAAGGAACGCGACATCGCCGCAGCCAAGGCCGCGGAATCGGGCAAGCCGGCCAATATCGTCGAAAAAATGGTCGAGGGCTCGGTGCAGAAATTTCTCAAGGAAGTAACGCTGCTGGGGCAACCTTTCGTCAAGGATGACAAGCAGACCGTCGAGCAGTTGCTGAAATCCAAGGGCGCCACGGTAGCCGGCTTTACCCTGTATGTGGTCGGCGAGGGCTTCGAGAAGAAAAAAGATGATTTTGTGGCCGAAGTGATGGCCCAGGTCGGTCAGATTAAGCACTAAGCGCGGCGCTAGACGATAGGGCCACTCACTCCGCATCATATGAACCCAACACCTGCGTACCAACGGATTCTGCTCAAGCTCAGCGGCGAGGCGCTGATGGGCGATGGAAACTATGGCATCGACCGCGCGACGATCGAGCGTATCGTCGATGAAATCGCGGAGGTGGTCGGCCTTGGAGTTGAAGTCGCGGTGGTGATCGGTGGCGGCAATATCTTCCGCGGCATTACGCCGGCGGCGGCATATATGGACCGTGCCACGGCTGATTACATGGGCATGCTGGCGACCGTGATGAATGCGCTCGCGCTGCAGGACGCGATGCGCCGCGTGAACATTTCGGGCCGGGTGCAGTCGGCTCTCAATATCGAACAGGTGGTCGAACCGTACATCCGCGGCAAGGCAATGCGCTATCTGGAGGAAGGCAAGGTGGTCATCTTTGCAGCGGGTACCGGCAATCCATTCTTCACAACCGATACGGCGGCCGCGCTACGCGGCATGGAAATGAACGTCAACCTTGTTTTGAAAGCAACCAAGGTCGACGGTGTTTATACCGACGATCCCAAGACTCACCCCGAGGCAATGCGCTACAAGAGCCTGACGTTCGACGAAGCAATCATCAAAAACCTGAAGGTAATGGATGCCACGGCGCTTACGCTGTGCCGCGATCAGAAGTTGCCGATCAACGTGTTCAGCATCTTCAAGCCGGCGGCGCTCAAGCGCGTCGTGATGGGGGAAGATGAGGGAACAATGGTGCATGTTTGAACGAGTGCTACGGAGGTAAAACATGATTGCCGACGTCAAGAAGACCGCAGAGCAGAAGATGAAGAAGACGCTCGAGACCCTCAAGCATGACCTGGGGAAGATTCGCACCGGCCGCGCCCACACGGGACTCCTCGATCACGTCATGGTGGATTACTACGGCACGCCGACGCCGGTTCCGCAGGTTGCCAACGTAACGCTGATCGACGCGCGCACGATTGGCGTCACGCCCTGGGACAAAAAGATGGCGAGCGCCATCGAGAAAGCAATACGCGATTCCGATCTCGGCCTCAATCCCGCGTCGCAGGGCGAGATAGTGCGGGTGCCGATGCCGGCGCTCACCGAAGAGCGGCGGCGCGACCTGATCAAAGTGGTGCGTACCGAGGGAGAGAATGCGCGCATTGCGGTGCGTAACGTGCGTCGCGACGCCAATAATCATCTCAAGGACCTGCTCAAGCAGAAAAAGGTGGCAGAGGACGAGGAACGTCGCGCGCAGGAAGATCGCGGTCTCGGCGCACTCGAGCACCGGCGCGACCACGGTCTTGCCCCACGGCGTGGTGAGCTCGAACGTGTGGTACCCGGGGCCCTCGACCTCCTCGAGGAGTTGCGGCCGGGCGCCGTCCTCATCCCCGCGGGC
>CAYIRZ010000196.1:0-6409 GCA_964365845.1 uncultured Streptomycetaceae bacterium | reverse complement strand
CAGGATTCCCTTCCACACCAGGGGCACCGTGATGTCGCGGAAGGTGCGCAGTTTGGTCGCCCCGACGCTGGCGGCGGCTTCCTCCATCGACGGATGCACGAGGAGCAGCGACGAGAAGCTGCCGCGCACGGTGTACGGCAGCCGGCGGACCGCAAGCACCAGGGGCAGGATGATCCACATCCCGGTCAGCGGAACGTCGATGACAGACAGCGGAAAATTGAAGGCCCGGATGTAGGCGATGCCGATGGCGGTTCCCGGAATCGCGAGGATCAGCGTGGTGAGCGCATCCATCGTGTTGCGCCCCGGCGCGCGGGTCCGGGCCATGATCCACGCCATCGGCACCCCGACGACGAGGCACAGGATCAGGGCGAGTCCCGCGTACAGGAACGAGTTGATGATGAACTTCGGCGTCTCGATGCTCACCGTCCGGAAGAATTCCAGCGTGTATTGGACCGGGAACGGCGTAAGCGCCCAGCCGCGCCCGACCGAGGCGAGCACGACGCCCACCTGGGGGATGACGCACACGATCATAAGCAGCACGAGCAAGCCCACGGCGAGCCAGCGCTTGACCGGTCCCAGGCGGCGGCGCTCGACCTTGGAATAGGCGAGCGAGCTGTAGTCCTTGATCGCCACGTACTGGCGCGCGGCGAGCACGAACAGGATGGCGAGCACGACGAGCAGCGCCGAGATCACGATGCCCATGCGGAAGATCCGCCGGTCGACGAACTGCATGATGTTGAGATAGGCCTGCGGGGCGAGCAGGTCCTGCACCCCGAGCACCAGCGGCGTGATGAAGTCGGCGAAGGTCCAGATGAACACCAGCAGCGCGCCCGAGACGTAACCCGGGGTGGTGAGCGGCAGCGTGATGGTCCAGAACCGGTGCCAGCCCGTCGCGCCGACGCCCTGCGCCGCCTCCTCGAGCGACGGGTCGACCTTGGAGAGCGCGTCCAGAATGCTGAGCGTCATCAGGGGAAACAGATGCACCGTCTCCACCAGCAGTATGCCGTGCATCCCGTACATGAAATTGATCGGCGTCTCCATGCCGAACCAGTCCATGAGCAGGATGTTCACCGTGCCCGCTCGGCCGAGGATGAAGATGAAGCCCAGCACGCCCACCAGCGGCGGCAGGATCATCGGCAGCATGGTGAGGTACGAGAACAGCTTCCGGTACGGGAACTCGTAACGGATGATCAGAAACGCGACCGCGATACCGATCACCGAGGTCGAGATGACCGCCGCCACGCCCAGCACCATCGACCTCCAGAACGAGCGCAGGTAGAACGAGTCGGTGAAAAACTCCTGGAAGTTGCCGAGCGTGAATTGGCCGGCCTCATTGGTGACGGCATCGTAGAAAATCCGGGTCAGCGGATACAGGACGAACACGATCAGGAACGCCCAGATCAGGCCGAAGCCGAGAATGGCGACGGAAGCGCGGGGCAGCTTCATGACTCCGCCGGCATCGCTACGGTGCTGGTGGCCGCGAAGCTGACGGTCACCGCGCTGCCCATGGCCCGCTGCTCGTGGTGCCAGGGATCGCGGATGTCCACCTTGAACATGACGCCCTGCCCCAGATCCACGTCATAGCGCAGGGTGTGGCCCAGGTAGGCGGCGAACGCGATGCGGCCTTGCACCAGATTGCGACCGGTCGCGGGCTCGCCGTCGAGGTCGGCGTTCTCCGGCCGGATCGATACCACGCACCGGTCTCCCGGGCGGAAGCGCTCGTCCATCACCGCTAAGAGCTCGCCGATCCCGGTTTTCACGCGCAACCGCTGCTGGGGCGCGTCCACCGACACGATAGTGCCCTCGACCAGGTTGTTGATGCCGATGAAGTCGGCGACGAAGCGGTTCTCCGGACGCTCGTACAGCGCCTTCGGGGGGCCGATCTGGAACACCTTGCCCTTGTTGAAGACCGCGATGCGGTCCGAAAGCGTCAGCGCCTCTTCCTGGTCGTGCGTCACATAAACGGTGGTGATGCCGAGTTCTTTCTGGAGCTTGCGGATCTCGGCGCGCACCTGGATGCGGATCTTCGCGTCGAGATTGGACAGTGGCTCGTCGAGCAGCAGTATCTTGGGGTTCAGCACCAGCGCGCGCGCGAGCGCCACGCGCTGCTGCTGCCCGCCGGAAAGCTGGCCGGGATAGCGGTCCTCCATCCCGGTCAGCTTGACCTTGTCGAGGACAGCGCGAATACGCTCGGCGATCTCGGTCCGGGACAGCTTGCGCAGCTTCAGCCCGTAGGCGGCGTTTTCGAACACCGTCATGTGCGGCCATAGCGCGTAGTTCTGGAACACCATGCCGATGCCGCGCTCGTGCGGCGGCAGGTCATTGACCACGCGGCCGTCGAACAGAACCTCGCCTGCGTCCGGGGCGTAGAAGCCGGCGATCAGCCGCAACAGCGTCGTCTTGCCGCACCCCGAAGGACCGAGGAGGGTGAACATCTCGCCCTCCTCGATGGAGAAACCGACGCCGCTCACCACCTCCAGCGGACCGAAACGCTTGGTGAGGCCCTGCACGGTAATGCGCATTACTCCGGCCGCTAGCAGCCTGCCGGACTGTGATGGTCCGACAGGCTGCTAAAAGTAAAACCGCCCCACTTTTTCCGAATCGACATGCAAAATTTCTTTTTTAAGCAGCCTGTCGCTGACAGCAGCGACCAGCCACGATCCGTTAACACTATGCGTTCCGATGAATGGGATCAAGTCCGACAGGCTGCTAGCGCTTGAGCTGATCCCAGACGGATTCGATATCCTTGCGGAACTGTTCGTTCACCTTCTCGTAACGGCCCTGCGCCTTCTCGTCGTCGTAGATGTTGGTCACGTCGATATCGAAGTAGGAGCGGATGCCGCCGGTAAACTCGACCGCCATTTCCGCCCGCGAGCCCGGGGCCCCCTGCACGCGGTACTTCGGCGTGATCGGAAATACGCCGCGCTCCATGGCCATCCTCTGCCCGCGCTCGGAAAGCATGTACTCGATGAAGGCGCGCGCCGCCTTCGGATGCTTCGCGCCCGCGAGGATGGCGATCGGCTCGGGCGTGATCCAGGCGGTCTTCGGGGCGACAAACTTGATGTCGAAACCGGCCAGCCGGTCCTCGAAAGCCATGTAGCTCGGCACCGCAAAGCCGGCGGCGAATTCGCCCCTGGCGACCACCGAGGGCACGTCGCGGCTGCGCGCGGTGAACATGCCGGTGTTCGCGGCGAGGCGCTTCAGCCACGCCCAGCCTTTGTCATCCCCGTCGCGCTGCAGGATCACCTCGTAGGTCGCGTGGCTGCTGCTCGAGCGGCTGGGAGCGCACTGCGCGACGTGGCCTTTCAGCTTGGGATGCAGCAAGTCGTCCCAGTCCTTGGGCTCCGGCACGCCGAGCCGCGCGAGCACCTTCGGGTGATACACCAGGCCGTACGGCTCGAGCACCGTGCCGGTCCAGAAGCCCTTCGGGTCCTTCAGGTAGATCGGCTTCGGCTTGCCAATGGTCGCGGGGATCGCGTCCATGACGCTCTTGGGCAGATCATGCCGCACCAGCAGCTTCTGTTCGGCCAGCTTGTCGAACAGCGCGCTCTCGCCGCCCCAGAAAATATCGACCTCGGGGCGGCCCTTCCATTCGAGGATGCGCCCGTAGGCCACGGGCGTGCCTGCCGCCAGCGCGTTCGCCTTCACCGTGATATTCCATTTTTCTTTCGCGTATTTGACGAAATCCGCCAACGCCGGGTCGGTGAGGGTCTTGGCGACCGGCGTGATCAGAACGAGTTCATCTTCGATCACTTGCGCCGCCACCGGCCGCGTTGCCGGCAGGATCACAAATAACGCCACCGCAAATAGTTTCCAATATTGGATCATGACATCCTCCCTTGACGGGCATTCAGCCCAGCCCGGCCATTGTGCAGTCTCGAGACGGCTGCGGTTTGATACATATCAAGCAAACTCTTTCCGGCGTCAAACCGGGGCAGCGGCAACGGCGTGTCCTGCCGCCAGTGTGCCGTCCTTCAGAAACGGGCGCAGCTGGGTGGTGACGGCGCGCATATGCTGCGCCGGGGGCGCGAGCAGCAGAAAATCGGCTCCCGCGGCCGCCACAGCCAAATCGTTGGTGGCGACAATGCCCGGCACGAGCCGTATGCCAGGCAGGAAAACCGGATTCACCGCGTCCTTGTTGATCGCGGACGCGACCTCGGGTTCGCGCGCCCAGATGATGGTGTCGTGGCCCGAGCGTCGCATCACGCAGGCCATTGCCGTGCCGAAAGCGCCCCCGCCTATCACTCCAACCCGCGCCATGAATGCCACCCTCCCCTCATACCGCCATGGCTCTGGCGATAGGGAAACTTTAGCACGTCTGCAAGAACCGTGAGCGGTAAGCGGTAAGCAGTGAGCCGTTGGTTGTCCGCTTACCGCTTACTGCTTACCGCTTACGGCTTACCGCTTACGGCTTACCGCTTACGGCTTACCGTTTTTCTAGTCGACCGTAACCCAGCGCTTGGCACGTTCAACGGCCTTGCGCCACCCGGCTGTCAGGACTTCCATACGTGCGCGGTCCATCCCGGGCTCGAACCGGCGCTCGGCCTGCCATTGCGCGGCAATGTCACGCTCGTCCTTCCAGTAACCGACGGCGAGTCCGGCAAGATAAGCCGCGCCGAGCGCGGTGGTCTCGGTCACTTTGGGTCTAACTACCGGCACCCCGAGCAAATCGGCCTGGAACTGCATCAGCATGTTGTTGCGGGTGGCCCCGCCGTCGACCCTCAGCTCGGACAGCTTGATGCCGGAATCGGCTTCCATGGCATGGAGCACATCCGCCGTCTGGTAGGCGATGCTCTCCAGCGCCGCGCGCGCGATGTGGCCCGCCGACGACCCGCGCGTCAGCCCCAGGATCGCACCACGCGCATAAGGATCCCAGTGCGGGCTGCCCAAGCCCGTGAACGCCGGCACCAGGTACACATCACCGTTGTCGGTGACACTGGCGGCAAGCTGCTCGATCTCAGCCGACGATTTGATGATACCGAGCCCGTCGCGCAGCCATTGGACTACCGCGCCTGCGACAAAAACGCTGCCTTCGAGCGCGTATTCCCGCTGCGTGCCGATCTGGCACGCAGCAGTCGTCAGGAGCTTGTTGCTCGACGACACGGGCTGCCCACCGGTGTGCATCAGCATGAAGCAGCCGGTGCCATAGGTATTCTTGACCGCGCCCGGCGCAATGCAGCGCTGCCCGAACAGCGCCGCCTGCTGATCGCCGGCGATGCCCGCAATCGGAATGCGCGCGGCAAACAGCTTGCCCGCCGTTTCGGCAACGATGCCGCTCGAGGGCCTGACCCGCGGCAGCAGTTCGCGCGGCACGTCGAACAACTGCAGCAGCTCGTCGTCCCATTTGCCGTCGTGAATGTTGTAGAGCAGCGTGCGCGACGCATTGGTCGGATCAGTCACATGCGCCGCGCCGCCCGAGAGCTTCCAGACCAGCCAGCTGTCCACCGTGCCAAATGCGAGCTGGCCCCGGTTCGCCCTGGTGCGCGCGCCACTGACGTTGTCGAGTATCCATTTGAGTTTGGTGCCGGAGAAATAGGCATCGAGAACCAGGCCGGTTTTGGCGGTGATCAGCGCCTCGTGTCCTTCGGCCTTGAGCTGGTCGCAGTACCCAGCGGTGCGGCGGTCCTGCCACACGATGGCGTTATGGATCGGCTGTCCGCTCGCGCGATCCCACACCACGGCGGTCTCGCGCTGATTGGTGATGCCGATGGCGGCGATGTCCCGGGCATGAATCCCGGCGCGCGCCATCGCCTCCGAAGCCACTGCGATTTGCGTAGCCCAGATTTCGTTCGGGTCATGCTCGACCCACCCCGGCTGGGGATAAATCTGCGTGAACTCCTTCTGCGCCAGCGCTTTGATGGCGCCCGCCCGGTCGAAAACGATGGCGCGCGAACTGGTCGTGCCCTGATCCAGCGCAAGAATGAATGACATAGGCGCCCTCCCGAATAACAGTGCGATTGTAGGGCGAATTCCGGCGGGCCGCGCTGCGGAAGTTGTATTGCAATATAATCTTGTGCGGGGCAGCAAATCCGGCACATTACCCTGTCGCCGCAGACTGTTTTGATTTATGCTTGCACGTAACTGAAGTCACCGGAGGCAGTAAATGATTTTCTACGCCTTTTATGTTATCGCCATCGTCATATTGGTCCTGCACTTTACCGGCTGGCTGAGGCGCAACAATCTCGAATGGCTGGTGCTGGTACTTGCCGCCGCCATCTTTCCCGTCGTCATTTTATTCAAGTAATCCGCGGCCCGGAATCCGGCCTGGCGGCGCCGGGCATTTTGCCCTGCCACGCCCAGCCGCACGCTGACGCCGCTCGCAAGCAGCATCACCGCAACGGAATTGCCGCCGAAGCCGGTGGTGCCGCGCACCGCGTTCTTTTCATCCCGTTCTTTAGTGCTTTTCATT
>CAYIRZ010000195.1:0-6430 GCA_964365845.1 uncultured Streptomycetaceae bacterium | reverse complement strand
CGGCGGCGCGCGCGCCGCTTATCAGGTCGGTGTGCTGCGGGCGATTTCCGATATGCTGCCCAAGGAAGTGCGCAACCCGTTCCAGATCATCTGCGGCACGTCCGCGGGCGCGATCAACGCGGCGGTTCTGGCGGCGGAGGCGTCGGATTTCCGGCGCGGCGTGCGGCGCCTGATGACGGTGTGGAAGAACTTCCATGTTCGCCACATTTACCGTTCCGATCCGATCGGGGTGATCCGCAACAGTGGGCGCTGGATATTCAATGGGCTTACGGGCGGCGCGGTGACGCGCAAGCCGGTGTCCCTGCTCGACAACTCTCCGCTTGCCGCGCTGCTCGACCGCTATCTTGATTTCTCGGCGATTCAGCGCTGCATCGACGATGGCGATCTCGCCGCGTTCAGCGTGACCTGCTCAGGCTACACCTCGGGACAGTCGGTAACGTTCTTCCAGGGGCGGCCGGAGCTGCAGCCGTGGCGGCGCGCGCGGCGCATCGGTATCGCGATGCCCCTCGAGACCAGGCACTTGATGGCATCGAGCGCGTTGCCGTTTATTTTTCCGCCGGTACGGATCAATCGCGAGTATTTCGGCGATGGCTCGATGCGCCAGATCGCGCCGGTCAGCCCGGCGCTGCATCTCGGCGCCGACCGCCTGCTGGTGATCGGCGTCGGCCGGCAACTGCAGCAGCATCTGAACGAACGCATTATGGTCGATACCCATCCCTCGCTGGCGCAGATCGCCGGCCATGCGCTCAACAGCATTTTTCTCGACAGCCTGGAAGCCGATCTCGAGCGCCTGCAGCGCATCAACCGCACCATAGAGATCATCCCGGGGGAGATCCTGGAAAAGACCGGTTATCCATTGCATCGCGTCGATTTCCGCCTGCTTTCGCCGAGCGTGGAACTGGAGAAAATCGCCGCTGCACACATGGATGAGCTGCCGCGCACGATTCGCGTGCTGCTCTATATGGTCGGGGCCTTGCAGCGCAGCGGCTCCAACCTGCTTTCCTACGTGTTGTTCGAAAAATCCTATTGCCGCGCCCTGATCCGTCTCGGTTTCAACGACACCGTGGCGCGCAAAGACGATCTGCTGGCGTTCCTTGGCTATGAAAAGCAGTGAACGGCTAGGAGTTTGTTGGACTTGTATTCGACAAACTCCTAAAGTATAAAGAAAGCTTCCACTTTCCCCGGGCGCGTGCCATGAGCCGAGCATTTGTAAAAGAAAGCGATGACGATCAGGTTTCCGGCGAGCTGCCGGAACGGCCGCTTCCCGCGCATGCCAATTACGTGACGCCGCAGGGGCTGGAGCAGTTGCAGGCGCGCGCCAGGGAACTGCAGGAACAGCACGAGCAGCTCGCGCCGCTCGCCAAAGACGATTCGGAGGCGAAGCGTAAGCTGCGGGAAGTCGAGCGCGATCAGCGCTATTTCAATGCCCAGCTCGAGCGCGCCGTCGTCGTCGATCCGGCGGGACAGCCGCAGGGGGAAGTGCATTTCGGCGCGGTTGTCAAAATCCTCGACGAAGACGGCAAGCAGCAGATCTTCGGCATCGTCGGTGATGACGAGGCCGATGTGGCGGCAGGCAAGATCAGCTGGGCTTCACCGCTGGCCAAGGCGATGATCGGCGCCAGGGTCGGCGATACCGTGAAGTGGCTCCGCCCGGCGGGCGACGCCGAAGTAGAGATCGCTGAAATCCGCTATCCAGGCAGGTAGCATGAACTTCCTGTCCCTGGTTGCGGCACTGTTGCTGGAGCAAGTGCGGCCGTTACGGCACAACAACCGCATTTATCTGCTGTTCACCCGTTACGCAAACAATCTCGAGCGCCAGTTCAACGCGGGGCATTACCGCCACGGTGTCGTCGCCTGGCTGCTGGCGGTGCTGCCCGCCGTGGTGATTGTCCTTGTCGTCCATTCACTTCTGCATCGCATGAGCCCGCTGCTGGCAGGCTTGTGGAACATCGCGGTGCTGTATCTGACCATGGGGTTCCGGCAGTTCAGCCATTACTTCACCGAGATCATGCGGGCGTTGCGCGACGACGATCTGACGGTGGCGCGCGACTATCTCGGCAGGTGGCGCGGCGGCTCCGCCAGTGAATTCAACGCCAACGAAATCTCGCGCGTGGCGATCGAACTGGGACTCGCCGGTTCCCACAAGCATGTGTTCGGCCCCATTGCCTTGTTCATTGTGTTCGGTCCCGCCGGCGCCGTGCTCTACCGCCTGGCGGCGATGCTCAACGACAAATGGGGCGAACGCAGCGATCCCGAGTTCGGCGAGTTCGGCCGTTTCGCGGAGCGTTTTTTCTACTGGCTCGACTGGCTTCCGGCGCGGCTGACCGCATCAAGCTTTGCTGTCGTCGGCAACTTCGAGGATGCGATCTACTGCTGGCGCACACAGGCACAGTCATGGCCGGCCCTTGCCCAAGGCATCATTCTGGCTGCCGGCGGGGGCGCGCTCGGCGTGCGCCTGGGCGATACGCTGCACGAGTACGGCAGCGTGCAGTACCGTCCGGAGCTGGGCACTGGGGAGGCTGCCGACGTTGTTTACATGCACGGCACGGTGGGCCTGATCTGGCGCGCGCTGGTGCTGTGGATGTTCCTGCTGGTGGTGGTGACGGTCGTCCATTCCTTGGGCTAGCAGCCTGTCGGACTTTGGTGGTCCGACAGGCTGCTAAAAGCAAAACCGCCCCGCTTTTTCTGAATAATGTTAACGCGTCGTTGTTGATCGACGCTTTTATGGCCATCTCGGTTTGCGGTCTATTTCTTCGAGCAGCTTGCGGTAGGAAGCCAGGCGCCGTTCGGAGATTGTTCCCGCCGCGCATGCCGCGGCGATGGCACAGTCGGGTTCATGCAGATGGCGGCAGTTGCGAAAACGGCAGTGCCCCAGCAGGGGCCTGAACTCGACGAAAGCATGCGCGAGTCCGTCGATACCCAGGTGGTGCAATCCAAATTCCTGCATTCCCGGCGAGTCGATGATGTGGCTGTCCGCGTCCAGGTGATACAGCCGCGCATGGGTCGTGGTGTGGCGTCCGGAGTCGAGCGCGGCTGACAGTTCACCGATACGCGCCGCGGCTTCGGGCACCAGACGGTTGACGATGGTCGATTTGCCCACGCCCGACTGCCCGACCAGCACGCTGGTGTGCCGTTCGAGACGAGATTGGAGCGGCGTGATGTCCTGCTTCGCCGAGAGCGCGAGCAGTGGATAACCGAGCCGGCGGTAGGGTTCCAGCTTGGCGAGCGCCGCCGTGCTTTCCGTGAGATCGTGCTTGTTGAGCACGATCAGCGTGGCCATTTCGCCATGCCCGGCGGCGGCCAGACAGCGGTCGATGAGGGCTTCGTGGAACTCCGGCACCGCGGCGACGACGACAACGACCTGGGTGACGTTGGCCGCAATCAGTTTCTGGCGATGGGCGTCGGAGCGGTAGAGGAGCGTGGTGCGCGGCACGGTTTTCTCGATGACACCTTCGCCGGGGGAGCTCGACCTGACCGTGACGAAATCACCGCATGCCAGGTCACTGCGCTTGCCGCGTGTCACGCAATCGAGAATCGCGGCATCGGGAAGCTCGACCAGATAGCGGCGCCCGAAGCTGGCAATGATCCGGCCGTTGCCGAGAAACCCTTCGTTCCGCTTGTCGATGCCGGCTTTCAAAGGGCCAACAGCGCGTCGATCTTTGCAGCGCAAATAAAGTCGTTTTGGCTTCGGCCGGCGAGCGTGGAGACGCTCGCCTTAACATTCGCTGCGCTCATATTAGCCTGCACCGAAACGATTTCATGGCGACGACTTGATGCGCTGTCATAACCCGAACAGCGCATCGACTTTGGCAGCGCAGATGAAATCGTTTTGGCTCAACCCGCCGATCGCGTGCGTCGAATATTCGACCCGGCATTGCTGGTAGCCGACGGTGATGTCCGGGTGATGGTCTTCGCGGTGCGAAATCCATGCCGTGGCGTTGACGAAAGCCATGGTCTGGTAATAGTTCTTGAAGGAATAGGTCTTGGCGATCACGCCGTTGACATATTCCCATCCGCTCAATTGCTTGAGCAGGTTGTTGATTTCGTCCTCCCTCAACGGTGCCACGCCGCCCTCGCACGGCTTGCACTTTTGACCCGAAAGGCCGCTCATGATCGGCATCCTTTCAACGCTGGAATTTGTAGAACTGCTGATTGGCCTTGGGGAAAGGATCGGCGTGCGCGGCAGCGGAAAGACACAGCGCCGCGATGGCGAGCGCGGAAGCTTTTATCATGCTCATGCCCCTTTACGTCGCTGCCGCGGCCTGCTGCAGCCGCGCGATGCGGATCGGCGCCGGCGGGTGCGAGTCGTAGAACGCCGAGTGCACCGGGTCGGGCGTGAGGGTCGAGGCATTGTCCTTGTAGAGCTTGACCAGCGCCGAAACCAGCTCGTGAGCATTCGCGTTTTGCACGGCATATTGGTCGGCTTCGAACTCGTGCCTGCGCGAATACATGCTGAGCAGGGGCTGCAGCAGGAAAGTGAATGTCGGCATTACCAGGAAAAACAACGTGAGGGCCATCGCGTCGGTGGCGGGGAAAGCGACGTTCAGTCCCTGGTAGAACCAGGGTTGGTCCTTGAGATTGCCGAGAAGGAAGAGGAACGCCAAGGTGAAAAGTGCGCTCAATATGAGGCCTTTTAATACATGGCGCCGGCGAAAGTGGCCGAGCTCGTGGGCCAGCACCGCCTCGACCTCGGACGGGTTGAGGCGCGAAAGGAGAGTATCGAAGAACACGATGCGCTTGGATTTTCCGAAACCGGTGAAATAGGCGTTGCCGTGACTGCTGCGCTTGCTGCCATCCATCACGAACAGGCCTTTGGAAGTGAAGCCGCAGCGCGCGATCAGGCTTTCGATGCGCTTTTTCATCTCGCCTTCCTGCATCGGCGTAAATTTGTTGAACAGCGGCGCGATGACGGTGGGAGCGATGAACTGCACGAAAATCATGAAACCGACGGCCACCAGCCACACGTAAAGCCACCACATGTCGCCCATCTTGCCCATCAGCCACAGCACCGCGAACAGCAGCGGCAGCACCAGGACCGCGCCGATTGCCGCGTGTTTTGCCAGGTCGCCGAAGAACATGGCAATCGTCATCTTGTTGAAGCCAAAGCGCTGCTCGATGACGAAGGTTCGGTACAAGTCGAACGGCAGCTCGATCACCGACATGACGATCATGAGCAGCGCGACAAATGTCATGCCGCGCGCGATATCGCCGTCAAAAAACGAAGCGGCGATATTGTCGACTGCCTGCAGGCCGCCGCCGAAGGTGAAGATCAGCAGCACAGCGGCGTCGAAAACGACCGATATCGCGTTGAGGCGGGTCTTGGCGCAGGTATAGTCGGCGGCGCGCTGGTGCGCATCGAGGCCGATCTGGTCGGAAAATTCGGCCGGCACCGCGGCACGATGCGCCTGGATATGGCCAATGTGACGCCAGCTCAGCCACAGCCGCATGAGCGTGGCAAGCGCGAGCGCGAACAGAAAAACGATGCTGAAGGTGTTCATGTTTGGTTGTGACCGTACGTTGGAAACTATGACACAATAACCGCTTTTGAATTCCGTGGGCAATTATGGCACAAGACCCCAACAACCTCATCTGGATCGACATGGAAATGAGCGGTCTCAACCCCGACACCGACAGGATTCTGGAGGTGGCGATCGTGGTGACCGACTCGCAGCTCAACACCCTGGCCGAGGCGCCGGTGCTGGTCGTGCATCAGAGCGACGCGGTGCTCGATGTAATGGATGACTGGAACAAGTCGACCCATGCCAAATCCGGATTGATCGAACGCGTCAAGGCCTCGACGCTGACCGAAGCCGAGGTGGAAGAGCAGATGGCGGCTTTTATCGATCAGCATGTGCCGCCCAAGGTGTCGCCGATGTGCGGCAACTCGGTGCATCAGGACCGGCGTTTTCTGGTGCGCCACATGCCCAGGCTCGAGGCCTGCTTTCATTACCGCAATCTCGACATCAGCACCCTGAAGGAGCTTGCCAAGCGCTGGAAGCCGGCAATCATGTCCGGTTTCACCAAGCACGGCAAGCACGAGGCGCTGGCCGACATCCACGAGTCGATCGAAGAACTCAAGTATTACCGCGAACATTTCCTCAAGCTTTGACCCGGCTTGAGAAAATGTTAATCCCCGGCCTTCGACCGGGGGCCCGAGTCAAGCGACTGCTGCAGGCTCTCGATGTCGTCGAGAATGGAACTGAACTGTCGGCTGGGTTCGGTCATCCGGTATTCGACATGGGGCGGAACTTCGGGAAAAACCTCTTTTTCGAGAATGCCGAAACGCAGCGGAAGGACGGGGATTTCGTATTCAGCAGCCTGCGGCCGTGAGTGGAGAGGCGGTAAGCGGTAAGCGGGTGAGCAGTAAGCAGTAAGCAGTAAGCAGTAAACCCGCACAACGGTCGCAGTCAGTAAACCGCTCACCTCTCAC
>CAYIRZ010000194.1:1664-6446 GCA_964365845.1 uncultured Streptomycetaceae bacterium | reverse complement strand
GCCGTCAAGCAGTATCCGCTGATCATGACCAGCGGCCGCCTGGTCGAGTTCGAGGGCGGCGGCGACGAGACGCGCTCCAATCCGTGGCTCGCCGAGCTGCAACAGGAAATGTTCGCCGAAATCAACCCGAAGGACGCCAACGACCGCGGAGTCAGGAACAACGAATATATCTGGGTCGAAACGCCGACCAAGGCGCGCCTCAAGGTGAAAGCCCAGGTGACCGAGCGCGTGGCGTCGGGAACGGTGTTTCTGCCGTTCCATTTTGCCGGCTGGTGGATGGGGAAGGACATGCTCAATTACTATCCGGAAGGCGCGGCGCCGGTGGTGCGTGGCGAGGCGGTCAATACCGCGACCACTTATGGTTACGACATCGTGACCATGATGCAGGAAACCAAGACCACGCTGTGCCAGGTAGCCAAGGCATAAGACAACGGGAACCGGAGGAGTTAAACCATGGCGAGAATGAAATTTCTGTGTGATGCCGAGCGCTGCATCGAGTGCAATGGCTGCGTGACGGCCTGCAAGCAGGAGCACGAGATTCCTTGGGGAGTGAACCGCCGGCGGGTGGTGACGCTGAACGACGGCGTGCCGGGCGAGAAATCCATTTCGGTAGCCTGCATGCATTGTTCGGATGCGCCGTGCATGGCGGTATGCCCGGTCGACTGTTTCTACAAGACCTCCGAAGGCGTGGTCTTGCACGACAAGGACCTGTGCATCGGTTGCGGCTACTGCTTCTATGCCTGTCCGTTCGGAGCACCGCAGTTTCCGCAGGATGGTGCATTCGGTCTGCGCGGCAAGATGGACAAATGCACTTTCTGCGCGGGCGGTCCCGAGCCCGACAACTCGGCGGTCGAGTTCAAAAAATACGGCCGTAACCGTCTGGCGGAAGGCAAGTTGCCGGCGTGTGCCGAAATGTGCTCGACCAAGGCGCTGCTCGGTGGCGATTCGGACGTGATCGCCGACATCTATCGCAACCGGGTGCTCAAGCGCGGCAAGGGCGCCGAAGTCTGGGGCTGGGGCACGGCTTACGGCAAGCCGGAGAAACAACCCGCGCAACCGGGAGCCAAGTCATGAGGCTCGGCAAACGATGGTTGCTGGCAGCCGCGGTAGTTCTACCGTTCATTGCAGCCGGCTGCGGCGAAAAACCCACGGTCACCGTCTATAAACAAGGTCAGTATCAGGGCAAGCCTGACACGCGGCCGTGGGATGGCGAACCGTTCAAGGGCGACAAGGTGGCCTGGGAAAAGACGGTGAAAGCGCGTAATAACGCGCAAAACGAGTACGTGCGGATCGGCAACTAATAACAAGGAGGAGGTCCTATGCATGACAATCGCGGCATGCGATGGTTGATGCGCTTGCTGGCTCTGGTGGGGTTGTTGGTGGTGCTGCTGCCGCAGTTTGCATTTGCGGCCGCTACCGACGGCGCCAAGGAGCAGGCGCAGCGCCAGGCCACCCAGCCCGGAAACAACGCGCCGGTTTGGCGTGACGTGCGCAGCGGAGAAAATCAGTACCAGACTACGCAGGTGCGCGGCATCGAGACCAACGTACTGGTGCAGACCGAGGGCGAGATCTGGCGCCGGGTGCGCAACGGACCGGTCACCGTTTACGGCGGCTGGCTGGTCGTCGTGGTGACGCTGTTGATCGGCCTGTTTTACGGAGTGAAGGGTCAGATCAAGCTGCACGAGAAACCCACCGGACGGCTGGTCCAGCGCTTTACCGACTGGGACCGGATCGTGCACTGGTCGACCGCGATCAGCTTCATGATCCTTGCGATCACCGGCCTGATCACCCTGTTCGGCAAGTATTTCCTGTTGCCGGTCTTCGGTTACACGCTGTTCTCGTGGCTTGCCATTCTTTCCAAGAATCTGCACAACTTTGTCGGGCCCTTGTTCGCCGTGTGCACCGTGCTGATTTTCGTTACCTTTGTTAAGGACAATCTGCCGCGCGCGTATGACTGGCTATGGGTGCGTAAGGCGGGCGGACTTTTTTCGGGCGAGCACGTGTCGTCGGGTCGGTTCAACGCCGGCGAGAAAGCCTGGTTCTGGCTGGGGGTGACGGTACTGGGCATCATCGCGAGCATTACCGGTTTCATCCTCGACTTCTCGAATTTCGGCCAGGGCCGTCTTTTGATGCAGCAGGCGAATGTGATCCACGCGATTTCCTCGATACTCTTCATCACCATGGCGCTGGCTCATATTTATATAGGCACGATCGGTACCGAAGGCGCCTATGCCTCGATGCGCACCGGTAGCATCGATGAGACCTGGGCCAAAGAACACCACGAGTACTGGTATAACGAAGAAAAGGCCCGCGAGGGCCGCGCACCCGGCGGAGCGCCGTCGACGGCAGCCGCCTCGGCCATGAAGGAGGGATGGAAACTATGAACGCGCCAAAATTCTGGAAATTAATACCGATGTTGCTCGTTTGCTGTTCGGTGGGTCTGGCCTACGCCAAGTTGCCGCCGCCTTCGGAGGAACAGAAGGCGAAGGCCGCAGAAGCCAAAGCCAAGGCTGCCGAGGGGGCAAAGAAGGAGGGCGATCTGCTTGGCAAAGCGCAGGATCGCGCGGTCGAGCGTTACAAGAAGGAGAAAGGGAAAGCCGCGGCCGCTCCCGCAGTTTCTTCTGGGAAAAAATAAACAAAACAATAGATTAAAAAAAGCCCGGGGCTCCCCGGGCTTTTTTTGGCTCAAAGCGCCTTGAACAATTTTGGCAGATAAGTCGCAATTTCGGGAAATGCCGCGAGGCAGACTATGACCGCAAGCAGCGCGATCCAGTAAGGCATGGCGCCCGTGAAAATCTGACTCAGAGTAATGTTTTCCTCTGGCAGCGCTGCCTTGACGGTGAACACCAGAATGCCGAATGGCGGGGTCAGCAGTCCCGTTTCTATCGCTATGATACCGATGATCGCGAATGCCAGCGGTTCGTATCCGAGCGCGGTCGCGATAGGCGCGAAAATCGGCACCGTGAGCAGCATTATGGAAATCGAGTCGATGATGCATCCAAGCGCGAACCAGATCAGCACCATCAAAGCCAATATGCCCCAGGGACCCATCCCGGTGCCCAGAAGGAATTCCTGTGCGGCACGCGTGAATCCGGTCATGGTCAGTACGCGCGAGTACAGCTGCGCGGTAACCAGCAGCAGCAGCAGGGGCGCCAGCGTGCGGCCGACCGACAGCACCACCTCGCGGATTTCCTTGACGCGCACGCCTTTGCCCACCGCCAGCAGCAATGAGGCGGCCGCGCCCACGCCCGCGCCCTCCGTCGGCGTGAAGACACCAAGCCAGATGCCGCCCAGGGTGCCGGCCACCAGTGCCATGACCAGCAGCGTGCTGAAGATGGTGGTGATGCTCAGCGGCGGTTCATTGTCATTCGTGCCGGCGGGCGTACCTTCGGCGCGCGCGCGGGCGGCGTCGTGCCGGCTGATCTCGCCGACCAAAGGCGGATGGATCACCGCGGCGCCCAGGATATACAGCAGATAAAAGAAGACCAGCAAAAAACCCGGCAATATGCCGGAGAGGAACAGGTCGCCGATCGAAAGCTCGGTCAATACCGCCCACACGATCATCAGCACGCTGGGGGGGATGAGCATGCCGAGGCAGGCGCTGCCGGCGACGCAGCCCAGGGAGAAGCTGGCGTCATAGCCGTAGCGCTTCATTTCCGGGTAGGCGATCTTGGAGAAAGCGGCAGCGGCGGCGATACTGACGCCCGTGACGAAAGCGAACACCGCGTTGGACAGCACCGTGGCTACGGCCAGACGGCCAGGCACCAGCTTGGTTGTGCGGTTGATGAGCGTGAACATGTCCGTGGCCGCGCCGCATTTGGCCAGAAACTCGCCCATCAGCATGAACAACGGAATGACGGCGAAAACATAATCGCGTACGGCTTCGTAGGCGGTGCTGCCCACGAAATTGGCGACCACGCTCAAGTCCCTGGTCATCAGATAAATGCCGAGCATCGCTGCCGCCCCGAGGGAGACGGCGATATGCACCCCCGTGAAGACGAGCGTGAGCAGCACGGCAACCAGAATCAGCATTTCGGTGGTGCCGAACATGATCAGTTCCGGGGAAGTTTACGGGTGAGTTGATTCACGCTGCTGATTCGTTTGACGGATCGGCGCGGCCAAGCAGCACCTTGATGTGAGACAGTGCGGCAAGTATGTAATCGAACATGGCAAGCGCAGATCCGAGGAGCACGGCGCCGCGCGCCGGCCAGACGGGCACCCGCAGCGCACCCTCGCCCTCGTATTCGCTGGAGTTCCATGCGTGCTGCAGGGGATCGATCCCACCGTAAAGAATCACGGCAAAGAACAACGCACCGAGCAGGCAACCGAATATGGCGAAGACCAGGCGCGCGTTTACTGGCAGCCAATTAATTACCGCGTCCACCCGCAGCATGCCGCCGCTGCGAATCGCGTAGCTCGCCTGCAGGAAGCAGATGATGACGATGACCATCGAAACGATCTCGGGCGTGCCTTTCACGGGGTGATTGAATACCACCCGGCCGATGACATCCGCGACCACCAGAAAGCTCAGCATGAAAGCCAGCAACGCCGAGAAGGCAAGCAAAGACTTTGCCACCAAGTCACTGATATTATTAATCATTTCTTGCTTGTGGCGCGAAATGCCAATGAGGGATGGCGCCTCCGCCCGCCGCGGGCGGACGGGGACGCATGGAAATTACTTGATGGGATAGCGCACCGGCCACTTGTGGCCGAGCTTTTCTGCTTCCTCAAGCGTCAGCTTGAGCACCTGGCTGCCGGGCAGGCCCGCCTTGTCGAGTTCGG
>CAYIRZ010000194.1:0-1564 GCA_964365845.1 uncultured Streptomycetaceae bacterium | reverse complement strand
TCAAGCGTCAGCTTGAGCACCTGGCTGCCGGGCAGGCCCGCCTTGTCGAGTTCGGTGGCCTTCTCCTGCGGCCAGTTTTTCAGCGAGTTTGCCCAATCGACGCGCACGGAATCCGGCAGTTGCTTGACCACCGCGCCCGCTTGCCTTAACTGATCAAGCTGCTTGGAATAATTTTCCAGGTTGACCGTGCCGGTCTTTGCTTCGTATTCCCGCGCAACTTCGAGAATGATTCCCTGAACGTCTTTAGGCAGCTTGGCGAAGCGGTTCTTGTTGATGGTCAGGCCGTGCCAGGTAATCGCGCCAAAGCCGATCTCGGTGTAGTATTTGCCGACTTCGTAGAGCTTGAAATTCACATAGCCGGACGGGAACATGATCCAGCCCAGATAGACGCCGGTTTGCATCGAAGTGTAAGCGTCAGGCAGGGAGGACTGAACCGGCACTGCGCCGGCGTATTCCAGCCACTTGAGGTTCAGGCCTGCACCGGCAATTTTCTTGCCTTTGAGGTCGGCGACTTTGTTCCATTCAAAATTGGTGCCCAGGTTATAGCCATTGTCGGCAATCAGGGCGAGCAGCTTCTGATTGAACTTGTCCTCCAACACCTTGGACATGTAGGGCACTTTGTCAAAGACGCGGCGCACCAGCGTGACGCTTTTTACCGGGTCCATGGTGCCGAAGGGCAGCATGACCTGAAAGGCATGCAGCGGCAGGTTGGAGGGCTCGAAGCCGAAATTATAGCCGCCGATGTCGATGATGCCGGATTGCACCCCTTCAAGGGTGTCGGCCACTTTAACGATGGAGCCGCCGTAGCCTTCGACGAATTCGACTTTGTGCTTGGTGCGGGCGGCGACGCGCTTCACGACCTCGGGAACGAAAAAGTTCTGCATGAGGGCAACGTAGGTATTGGCCGGCGGGTGACCCGAGGCGATACGCAGCTTGATGTCCTCGGCTCGGGCCGCGGGCAACGCGAGCACGATGGGCAATGCTAGAAGCAGAGCGGAAAAAACCGCATGGCGGATACGTTTCACGATGACCCCTCCTTGGCAAAGACTTCCCCGGCGGGCGCCGCGGGAATAATTTTGATTCTTGTAAATTTTGCTTCACCGATCTTCTACAATCATGGGGAAGTTGTCAATAGAAATGCCTTCGGGTACCTGCTGATTCGGCGAGCCGGGGCCGGGCGAGATCCTGGTACCCTGAAGTGTTTTGACCTGCGTAAAACAAAAAGCCCGGAGTCGCCGGGCTTTTTGTTTACCGTGAAGCGGTCAGATGACGCCCTCCATGACCTGAACTTCCACCAGGTTTCCCGCGGTAACGTTGCCCTGCGCCTCGGGCAGGATGATGAAGCAGTTGGCTTCCGCCATCGAGCGCAGTATGCCCGATCCCTGTTCGCCGGTGACGCGCACGCTCCAGTTGCCGGACGCATCCTGAGTGAGAATGCCGCGCTGGAATTCGGTGCGGCCGGGCGCTTTCTTGAGAGCGGAGGTGCACGGCACCTTGAAAGAGGGCAATGGCGTCACCGGATCGCGGCCCGACAGCTTGAGCAGCGCGTCGCGCACGAACTGAT
>CAYIRZ010000193.1:0-6504 GCA_964365845.1 uncultured Streptomycetaceae bacterium | reverse complement strand
CAAGATCGATGTCCTTGCGCAGCAGCTCCGGCGTGAACGTGAC
The DNA here is from genome assembly GCA_964365845.1 of uncultured Streptomycetaceae bacterium. Taxonomy (GTDB): domain Bacteria; phylum Pseudomonadota; class Gammaproteobacteria; order Burkholderiales; family SG8-41; genus CAKKQX01. The sequence continues at coordinate 6,461 of CAYIRZ010000193.1, read as the reverse complement.
ATGGAAGTCGAGGTTGCTGAGCGCCGGCGTTTTGTAGCGCGTGAACATCGAGCCCATCACGCTCTTGTTGAGAAAGTCGAGGAACGCGTGGCGCTGCATGCCGGCCTTCTCGGCCAGCACGGTGATTTCGCACAGGTTCTGGATCACCACGCCCAGCATCACGTTGTGGCAGATCTTGGCAATGCGCGAGAGTTCGCCGTCACCGACGTAGGACACGCCCTGGCCAACCGCTTCGAGGTAGGGCGCGACCGCATCGAAAGCGTCCTTCGGCCCGGAAGCAACCACGGTGAGTTTGCCCGCCTTGATCACCTTGGCGTTGCCCGACACCGGCGCGGCCAGAAACTGGATGTTCTGCTGGGCGAGCTTGTCCCGGATCTCCGCTGATTCCTCAAGAGAAATCGAGGTGCTGTCGACGACGATCCCGGGCGCCTTGCCCTTGGACATCACGCCATGGGGCCCGAACAGCACCTCTTTCACGTCCTTGCCGGTCGACACCATGGTGAACACGATGTCGCATCCGGCGAGATCGGTCAGCGCAGCGACGACCTTCGCTCCGCTTTTTGCCAGCGGCTCGGCTTTCGATTGCGTGCGGTTCCAGACCGAAATATCGCAGCCGGCCCTGGCCAGCCGCTCGGCCATCGCGTAACCCATGCGGCCTATACCGATCCAGCCGAGTCGGTGTGCTTTCAGGTTCTGTCCTGCCATGTCTTTTCTCCGTTCATCATTAATCATTCATCGTTCATCGTTCGACCGGCACGCCCACCAGGTTGCCCCACTCGGTCCACGAGCCGTCATAGATCCTGACTTTTCGATAGCCGAGGAGCTGCGTCAGCGCGAAATAAAGCAGGGTCGCGCGGTGGCTCATGCGGCAATAGGTCACCACATCCTTGTCGGCGGAGGCACCGCGCGCTTCCACCAGACGGCGCAATTCCGCGACCGGCTTGAAGCTCTTGTCCGGGTTCAGCAGCTCTTCGAAATAAAGATGTTTGGCCCCCGGAATGCGGCCGTAGCGCAGCGCACCGACATCCGGGCTGCCCGGCCCATTGACGCGCTCGCCGCGGTATTCCTCCGGCGTGCGCCCGTCAAGCAGCACCGGCTCCGGCTTGCCGAGACCCGCCAGCACCTCCTGATAGCCGATGCGCATGCCCTCGTTGCGCGCGACCGGCCGGTACTGCACGGGCTGGGCGGGCGGCGGCACCTCAGTGGTAAGCGGCCGGCCTTCGTTCGCCCAGAGGTTGCGCGCGCCATTGAGCAGGAAAACCTGGTCGTGGCCGCAATACTTGAGCGTCCACCAGGCGTAGACGCCGAACTGCACGCCCTCCCCGTAGAAAACGACCGCGGTGTCGTTGCCGATGCCGGCCGCGCCCAGCCGGCGCGCGAAGTCCCCGGGCGCCGGGAAATCGCGCTTGTATTCGTCCCACAACATCTGTTTCCACGGCCAGCACACTGCGCCTGGCACGTGGCCTGCCTTGTACGCCTGCATCTGTTCCTGGTTCATGCCGGCGATCTCGATCAGCTTGACCTTGGGATCGTTGCGGTGCGCCTCGAGCCAGGCCGGGTCTACCAGCGCACTCTGTTGCGGTGCCGTCATCTGCATCTCTCCTGTCAGCTCGACAGGGCTTGTATCCAATCGCGTGATTCGATGACCGCCTTCACTTCGCGCAGGAACGAGGCCGAATAGGCGCCGTCGATGGCGCGGTGATCGAAGCTTTGCGCCAGCACGCCGATCGGCCGGATCGCGATACTGTCGCCTTCCGGCCCCTCGATGACGACCGGCTTCTTGCGGATGGCGTCAGTGGAGAGAATGGCGACCTGCGGCTGGTTGATAATGGGCGCAGTGAGCACGGTGCCGAACGCGCCATTGTTGGTGATGGTGTAGGTGCCCCCGGCCAGTTCATCGGGCTTGAGTTTTCCGGCCCGCGCGCGATTTGATAACTCGTTGATTTCACGCGATATTTGTGGAAGCGACTGATTCGGCACGTCCTTGATTACGGGCACCACCAGGCCCTCGGAACCGAGGTCCACCGCAATGCCGATATTGATGCGCCGGTGCAGCGTGAGGCTGTCGCCGTTGAACGTTGCGTTCAACCGGGGATACTTCGCGAGCGCGATCGACACCGCGCGCACGATGAACGGCAGATAGGTCAGCGAAAATCCTTCACGCTGTTTCCATTGCGCGCTCATCGCCCGCCGCGCCTGCTCGACACCATTGAAATCCGCTTCCACCACCTGCAGCACGTGCGGCGCCGTGGTCCACGACTTGACCATGTTTTCGGCCACGCGTTTGCGCACGCTGTTAAGCGGCACGGTTGTGCTCGCGGCAGTCGCATCGATTGCTGCCGGCGCAGGCGCGGCCGGTGCCGAAGACACGGCGGATTTCGCGGCGCCGGCAATGAACGCGGTAACGTCATCCCGCGTGATGCGTCCATCGCGCCCGGTGCCGGGAATCCGGCCGGGATCGAGACCGTGTTCGGCGACGAGCTTTCTAACAACGGGAGATAGCCGGCCCGCGGCTTCCAGACCGGCTTTTCGTTCAGGCGGCGCCCCAGTTGTTGGTTCCCGCGAAATCGTCGCCAGGGCAACCGGTGCCGAGCCCAAAGATTGCGCCGCCTGCCCGCTTTCGCGGATGACCGCGAGCCGGACGCCAACCTTGGCGGTCACGCCTTCCTCAATCAGGATTTCGGAAATCACGCCGGCGGCCGGCGCCGGAATCTCGGTGCTGACCTTGTCGGTCTCGACATCAAACAGCGTCTCGTCCGCCTTGACGGCGTCACCGACCTTCTTGTACCACTTAGTAACGACTCCCTCGGTCACGGTCTCGCCGAGTTGCGGCATGATTACATCCATCAACTTCTCCTAAAACCTATTTGCCCTTTGTATTGCGCTTCGCCTCATATACGACTTTCCCGCCGACCATGGTCAACACCGGCTTCAGGTGCTTGATCTGGTCGGCGGGCACTTTCAGGTAATCGCGGTCGAGCACCAGCAGATCGGCATACTTGCCTTTCTGCAGGGAACCCAGATCGCCTTCGCGGAACGCAAAATAGGCATTGTGGCGCGTGTGCGCGATCAGCGCTTCCTCGCGGGTAATGGTCTGATTCAGCACCTTGAAACCGCCCAGCATCTTGCCGGTGACGGCCCAGTCCAGCGTGTAGAACGGATTGGACGGCGTCACCGCGGTCGCATCCGAACCCAGCCCCCACGGAATGCCGCTGTCCTGCACCATCCTGAGCGGCGGCATGTCGTAGGCCCTGTCGCCGAAAACGTTGTGGAACAGCACGCCCTGGATCGTGGGCCGGCTGTGCAGCTGGACGGACATGCCGAGCCGGCGCAGACGGTCGATGTCCTGCGCTTCGAGCTGGTCGACGTGCGAAAACGTCCATCTGAGCCCCTTGATCGGCTTGACCTTGTTGACGGCCTCGATTTCCGTCAGAAACCGCTCGATCGAACCCCGCAGCTGGGCGTGCACGTTGAGCGACATGCCCTTGTCGGCCACGGCCTGCACGATGCGCCGCCATTGCACCATGCGGTCCTCCGCGGGCTGCGTCTTCGCCACCAGGGTATTGTCGTGCAGCGGGAAATACACCGTCTCGCCGTAGCCGACGTTGTCGAACCAGTCGTCGCCCTGGAACGGCTTCATCTCCTTGATCTTGGCGAGCACGCCGTCCACGTCCTTGGGCGACTCGGGCTCCTGCCACAGGTTGTAGAACACCCGCATCGTGAGTTCGCGGTTCTGAAGCAGAGTGCGCACCGGCTCGAAATACTTGGGATGGAACGAGCGCCCGCCCATGTCGATATAGGTGGTGATGCCCATGCGGTTGAGATCCGAGAACATCACCTTCGCGTTCCGGGTCATGCGCTCCATGGCGATCTCGCCCAGCTTGGAAAGGGAAAAGCGCACCGCGCCGCCGCCATTGAGCACGCCGGTCGGCTGGCCGCTTGCGTCCTTCACGATGGTGCCGCCGGGCGGATTGGGCGTATTGGCGTCGACGCCGAGCGCCTTCAGACCCGCGGTGTTGGTGTAAATGCGGAAGTAAATGAGCTGCAGCAGCACCGGATTGTTCGGCGCCACGCGGTCGAGTTCCTCTTTGGTGAAGGCCCTGCGCTCGTCCGCGAACTGCTCGATCGACCAGCCGCCCAGCGCCAGCACCCATTCGCCGGGCTTAGACTGCTTCGCTTTCTCCGCGATCATCTCGAGCGCTTCCTTGCGCGATTCCACGCCGTCGAGGCGGATTTCCTGGTGCCAGTATTCGGCGGCACGCATGTAGTGCGCGTGGTTGTCGATCAGGCCCGGGATCACGGTCTTGCCCTTGAGGTCGATTTTCCGGGTGCCGCTGCCGGCGAGTTTCGCGATCTCGCTGTTTTTGCCCACGGCGAGGACGCGCTCGCCTTTCACGGCAATCGCCTGGCCGATCGTGAAACGGTCGTCGACCGTGACGATCTTGCCGCTGTGCAGGATGAGATCGGCTTGTTCCGCCGGTGCTGCCGCGAGGCATGGGCCCGCCAGCAGGGCGGCGATAAACAGCGTTGAGCGCAGTGATTTCACGGTTTTCCTCCCTGGTGCACAATTTTGCCGCCGACCATGGTGATGAGCGGCTTGATGTCCTTGATCTGGTCGGCGGGAACTTTCAGATAATCGCGGTCGAGCACCAGCAGGTCGGCATACTTGCCGTTCTGCAGTGAGCCCAGATTGCTTTCCTGGAACAGGATGAAGGCATTGCTGCGCGTGTGGGCGATCAGCGCCTCTTCGCGCGTCAGGGTCTGCTTGTTCACCTTGTGCCCGCCGACCATTTTTCCCGTCACCGCAAACCACAGGTTGTAGAAGGGATTCGAGGTTGTCACCGCCGTTGCGTCCGAACCCAGGCCCCACGTGATGCCGCTGTCCTGAACCAGCCGCATCGGCGGCATATCATAAGCGCGGTCGCCGTGCACATTGTGCATGAGGATGCCCTGGATCAGCGGACGGGTGTGGATCTGCGCGTTCATGCCCAGCCGCTTCATGCGCTCGATCTGCGATGCATTGATCTGGTCGAGATGCGAGAACGACCAGTGCAATCCCCTGATCGGCGCCACCTTGTTGATGGCCTCGTACTCGCTCAGGAAGATGTCGATGACGTCCGTCATTTCCACGTGCGAATTGAGGTAGATACCGCGCTCGGCGAGCGCCAGCGCAACGCGCCGCATCTGCGCAATATCCTCCGGCTTGGTGTTGCTGGTCTTGCGCAGCAACTGCGTCGTCACGGGCGCATACACTGACTCGCCCCAGCCCACATGGTCGAAGTAGTCGTTGCCCTGGAACGGCTTGAGGCCCGGGATTTCCGCGAGCACCTTGTCCGTCTGTTCCGGCGTCGCCGGCTGCCGGATCGTGGTCCAGTAGAGCCGGATATTGAGTTCGCCGCGGTCGGCGAGCTGCCGGTACGGCTCGTAATGCTCGGCGCCCATGCCGCGGCCGCCGGCATCCATCCACGCCGTCATGCCCATGGAGTTCAGATAGGCCACGACCTTGCGCGCGTTGTCGAGCCACCGCTCCTTTTCGACGAGCGGAACCTTGGCCGCGACGAAAGCGACGCCGCCCGCCCCGCTGACTATGCCAGTCGGTTTGCCGCTCGCTTCTTTCTCGATCTTGCCGCCACGCGGGTCAGGCGTATTCCCGTCGATTTTGGCCGCCTTGAGTGCGGCAGTGTTGAGATAACTGTGGCGATAGACGGCCTGCAGCACGACCGGGTTGTCGGGAGCGAGCTTATCGAGTTCCGCCAGCGGAAAGCCACGCGGCTCATCGGTGAACTGTTCTTCCGACCAGCCGCCGAGCGCGACTATCCATTCGCCGGGCTTGCCGGCGCGCACGCGGTCCGCGATCATCTGGAGGACCCGCTTGCGCGAGGTGATGCCGTCGAGCCGCATCTCCCAGTGCCATTTCTCCGCGACCCGGATGAAGTGCGCATGATTGTCGATCAGGCCCGGAATTACCGTCCGTCCCTTGAGGTCGATGACCTTGGTGTCCTTGCCTGCCCGCTTGCGAATGTCCGCGCTCTTGCCGACGCCAATAATGCGCCCGTCCTTGATCGCCACCGCCTGCGCGATGGTGAAACGATCGTCGACCGTCACGATTTTGCCGTTCACCAGAACGGTGTCCGCATTCCCGGCGGCCTGGACAACCGCCGGGAATAATGCGAGACAAAATACCAGTAGAACCCCGGAACAATGCTTCATGATCCCCTCCCTGATGTGCCTGTCAGCCTTCTTAGATCCCGTAACAAAATGGCGCCTTCAATCAATCTTTTCCCGTATCTCGCGCACGATGCGTTCGACAGAAGGAATCGTGTTGTCCTCGAGCTCGTCGGCCGAGGGCAGTGGAATGTGCGGGGTCGTGATGCGCACGATCGGACCGTCGAGGTCCCAGAAGCATTCGTCGGCGACGATGGAAGCGATCTCGGCGCCCCAGCCGCACAGCCGCGGATTCT
>CAYIRZ010000192.1:0-6511 GCA_964365845.1 uncultured Streptomycetaceae bacterium | reverse complement strand
GTTGATCATGATCTGCCATTTGCCAGAGCGGACCGGCTTGCCGCCCTGCACCAGGGTCTTGTCTTCGTCGCCGGGCTGTTTCCAGATCGGCAGGCCCCATTCCTCGAAGTGGTGCACCGAATCGTCCACGTGACGGCCGACGTCGTAGACCAGATCTTCGCGGATAATGCCCATCAGGTCGTTCCTGACGTAGCGCACGTAGTCCGAGGGGTCGTTCTCGCCCATGTAGGTGTTGATCGCGGACAGGCCCTGCGCCACCGCGCCGGAGCGGTCCATCGCCGCCTTGTCGACGAGTTTGATCTTGAGGCCCGTGCCCTCGGTCCAGCGCATGACCTCGAACGCTGCGCCGCAGGCGGCCATGCCGCCGCCGATGATCAGGATGTCGACTTCTTCCTCGATGATCTCGGGATTTCCAAACTCAAATTGCTCAGCCATTGCAATTTCCTTTTTCTGGACCTTATTGCCGATCTCGGCGGCAATCTCGGCCCGGTTTAAAAAATATCAGCTGCTGGTGAATTGCGACATGTCGCACTTGTGCGTGCCATGCGTGAAGAGCGTCGAATGATCGTCGATTTCCTTCATGTCGGCCTTGGGCTTGTTGTTGTAGGGATTGGCCGAGCCTTCGGGCGTGGTGCGGATCGGGAACTTGAAGCGCTTAATGGTGCCGTTGCGGAACTTGATGGTCCACATGATCGAGTCCGTGCCGCGCAGCGGCTGCACCGATGCGCCCATCGGCACCACGTCCGCGTAATGGCGCACTTCGATCGCGTTTTGCGGGCAAATCTTGACGCAGGAATAGCACTCCCAGCACTGCTCGGGTTCCTGGTTGAACGCTTTCATCGCGTGGCCGGTCAGGGATCCGTCCTTGTCGAGCAGCATCAAGTCGTGCGGACAGATGTACATGCAGGCCGTTTTGTCCTGGCCTTTGCAGCCGTCGCATTTTTCGGTGCGCACAAAAGTGGGCATTGCTTTTCTCCTTTGGTAAAAATTAATTCAAATCCAGCCACAGAGATCACAGAGAAAAGCCCGCAAGAAGGAGCTTGGCATTCTCTGTGAACTCTGTGTCCTCTGTGGCAAATGTATTTTTCTCAGCGCGCCGAGTGTCCGGCCAGCTTGACCTCGACCTTGTCCTCGTCCTTGAGCGCGCCATAGTAGTCCCGCAGGATGGCGAGCACTTCCTGGCGGCTGAACTCTGCGGGAACCGGCTCGCCCTCCGACAGCCATTTTCTGAGCTTGGTGCCGGAGACGTTCAAACGGTCTTTTTCGTCGTGCGGGCAGGTGCGGGCGGAAGCCATGCCGCCGCACTGGTAACACCAGAACGTCCAGTCGATCTTCAGCGGCTGGGTTTCCAGGGCGCCCTTAGGGATCTCGTCGAAGATGTGGTGCGCGTCGAACGGGCCGTAATAGCTGCCCACCCCGGCATGATCGCGGCCGACGATCTGGTGCGAGCAGCCGTAGTTCTGGCGGAACAGGGCATGCAGCAGCGCTTCGCGCGGCCCGGCATAGCGCATGTCGAGGGGATAGCCCGACTGCACCACGGTTTTTTTCACAAAATACTTGTCGATTAGAGCACCGATCGCCTTGGTGCGCACTTCGGCGGGAATGTCGCCGGGCTTGAGATTGCCGAGCAGCGAGTGCACCAGCACGCCGTCGCAGACCTCGATCGCGACTTTGGCCAGGTATTCGTGCGAGCGGTGCATGGGGTTGCGCGTCTGGAACGCTGCGACAGTAGACCAGCCGTTGGCTTCGAATGCCGCGCGGGTCTGCGCCGGCGTCATGTAGAGCGCGCCGTATTTCTCCGGAAAGCCGCCTTGAGACAGCACCTTCACCGGGCCGGCAAGATTGACTTCCCCTTGCTCCATCACCATTTTTACACCTGGGTGATCGGGATCGGTGGTCTTGAACACCATCGCGCATTCATGCGCCTTGTCGATGGTGTACTTTTCGGTGACCTTCATGGTTGCGAGCACATCGTCGCTCTCGGGATCGATGAGCGCGATGTCGGCGCCGGTCCTGGCCGTGCCGGCAGCCTGCTTGTCGGCGGACAAGGTGATGGGGATGGGCCAGAACAGGCCGTTCGCCATTTTCATGCCGTCGCATACGCCTTCCCAGTCGGCACGCGTCATGAAGCCATCGAGAGGAGTGAAGCCGCCGATGCCGAGCATGACGAGATCGCCCTTCTCGCGCGAGCTGACCTTGATCTTCGGCAAGGACAGGGCGCGCTTTTTTTCCTCGTTCAGGGCGACGCTTTGGAGTAGCAGCGGCTTGAGTATTCCCGCTCCGTGAGGATTGACCAGCTTTGGCACAAAAGTGCTCCAGAACAACTAATTATGATATTTTTTGATGGTGGGAAGATTAGCATGGAAGCCGGCGTTGATCTTATCCATTTATTTTATTAGGCAATAAGATTTTTTGTTTTTGACCGGCTTTTGTCGCAGCCGCGGAAAAATCTGGCTCCATGGTTCGTGGCTGGCGAGCCGGCACGCTGCCGGCGGTACTTCCAGGGCGGGCTGCAAGGCAATGACGCGCGGGCGTTGCAGGAAACGTCCCAGAGTTACGCTTTGAAAGTCGTGCGGTATTTTCCAGGCGTTACTTTCCAGAGCATCTTAAAATCGGTACGGCATGGTGCCACAGTCGCGGTCGGCGGATACACCGCTCAAGGCCGGTTTTTACAATTATTTACACGACGAGTTCTGCGCGACAGACGGGATAATAGTAGTATGTAGCGCCCATGGCCGCGGGTAGGGGGCGGGTCGCGCGGCAGTCAATAATGCATGCGGCGACTCCCGCCTGCTGCGGGTATGGCATGGCGCGCAGGGATCGCGAATCGAGGCCGGAGGTTATCCGTGGATGTTTAATTGCAAGTAATTGTTTTTTAATAAAATTAAAACAATTTCATAGGTGAGATGAGATATCGATTTAGTATTACCGGGGCGATGCTGGGGTGTCTGATGGCTTCAACGATTTCCGCCGCGGCACCCGGTGAATCTGCTTTCCGCGACCCTCGCGGAGTCGAGGCAAGAACGGCGCCTGAGCCGCATCAGTACTGGCAGCCCGACAAGCTGCTGCCCGTTGTGACTGCTCCACGGCACCCGGAACCATTAGCCGGCAAAACTCCGCTGACACTGCCCGAACTCACCGAATTCGCGCTGCGCAACAATCCGAAAACGCGCCAGGCCTGGTTCGCGGCGCGCGCCGCCGCGGCGGGCGTGGGGATCGAGCAGGCCGATTTGCTGCCGCAGATTACCGCCAATTACGCCGTGACGCGAACCCTGCCGGTTTCGGCAACGACTGGATCGGATTCGCCATGGATCACACGCTATGGTCCCTCGATCAGCCTGAGCTATGTGCTGTTCGACTTCGGCACGCAGGCCAACCAGGTCGAATCCGCCGAATATCGTCTGTTGGCGGCAAATCTGACCCAGAACCGTGCTTTGCAGGATGTGGTGTTCCAGGTGGAACAGGCCTATTACCGCTTGATCGGCCTGGATGAACTGGTGCAGACCAACGAGCTGTCGCTCAACAACATCAGGACTGCATACGAAGCGGCGCAAAAGCGCAGGGAGTCCGGACTGGTCACGGTGGCGGATGTCTACCGCGTGGAGACACAGGTGGCACAGGCCCAGCTTAACCTAACACGCAGTCGTGGTGACCTTGAGAAAGCGCGCGGCCAGCTTGCGGCAGCAGTCGGTTTGCCGGTCAACAACACCCTCAAGGTACAAACGCTGGCGTCTCCACCCCAAACCCGCGAGATCACGACGACGCTTACGAATTTGCTCGAACGCGCGAAAGCTTCACGCCCCGACCTGGTGGCGGCGGAAGCGCAGGCCCGCGCCGCGCGCGCGACTGCGAATGCGACTTCAAGAGCCGGACTGCCCTCCATCGAGATCGCCGGCGCTGCAGGACGCTCGGGGTTTCAGGATAGCCGTCCAATCGTCAACAACTACACGCTGGGACTGAATCTGCGGATACCGCTGTTCAGCGGTTTCAGGGATACTTATTCGGTGCGCCAGGCCGAGGCGCAAGCCGCGCAGGCCGAGGCGGCGCGCGATGCGTTGTACCAACAGACCGAGCTCGACGTGTGGCAGTCCTATTACGACCTGCAGACTGCGGCGAGCGGCATCGGCAGCACCGAGGCCCAGGTGAAGTCGGCGGAACAGACGGCGCAGGCGACGCTGGCACGTTACCGGGCCGGTTTTGGCAGTATTCTGGATCTGATTACGGCACAGCAAGATGAGTCCAATGCCCGGGTGCAGCGCATCCAGTCGTATCTGGACTGGTTTACTGCTTTTGCGAGGCTTAATTTTTCCATAGGGGCGGACAATATCATGGCAGTTGCAGGCGATAAAAAATGAAACGTCTGACGATGCTGTTTGTATTTTTGGCCATCAGTGCCGTGGCTGGAGGGGGATATTGGTATTGGCAGGTTTCGGCAAACGGTGCCGCGCCGGCAGGCAAGAAAGGCGAAGCCAAGGCCAAGGGCGGCGGTGCTCTTGTCGTCAAGGCGACACGGGCGATAGCCAAGCCGATGCCGGTTCTGATCGAGGCCGTGGGAACCGTTGAGCCGGAACACAGCGTTCAGATCAGAGCCCAGGTTCCCGGCGTGCTGCAGTCGGTGTTGTTCAAGGAAGGCGAGATGGTCAGGCCGGGTCAGCTGCTGTTTCAGATCGACCCGCGCACGTTTGAAGCTTCCCTCAAGCAAGCTCAGGCGCAACTTGCCCGGGACCAGGCCCAGCTTGAAAATTCCCGCGTGCAGCAGGAGCGGCTCGAACCTTTGCTCAAGCGCGAATTCATCACGCGTCAGGAATATGACCTGGCCGTGACCTCGGTCAAGTCGCTGGAGGCAACGGTGGCCGCCGACCGTGCGCAGGTCGAGCAGGCACGCATACAACTCGAGTTTTCGCGGGTACATGCGCCGATCGCCGGCCGCACCGGCGCCCTGGCGATCAAGACCGGCAACCTGGTGCCCGCGAGCGGCGGCGGGGTGCCGCTGGTCACCATCAACAGCACCGACCCGATCCTGGTGACATTCAGCGTACCGGAGCGCCAACTCGATGAAATCCGGAGCCAGCAGAACGACAAGGGGATGCGGATCGAGATCCTGGCTGACAGTAGCGCACCCCCTGTAGCGGAAGGCAAGCTGGTTTTCATAGACAACACGATTACGCCCCAGACGGGCACGGTGTTGCTGAAGACGCGCGTCGACAATCGCAAGGAAGTCTTGTGGCCGGGGCAGTTCGTGAATGTACGTATCGTCCTGAAAATAGAACCCGAGGCCGTGGTGGTGCCGGAGGCCGCGGTGCAGCCAGGGCAGGACGGCAGTTTCGTTTACCTGATAGATCAGGACAGCAAGGTCCGGGTGCAACCGGTCAAAATATCCCGTCAGATCCGCAACGAGGTGATCATCGCCGCGGGCATCAAGGCCGGCGACCAGGTGATTACCGAGATCCCGCAGGCCCTGGAGCCGGGCGCGACGGTGCGGCTTGCCGGCGCTGGGGGCAAGGAAAGCGGAGAAAAAGGAAAAGAGCCGGGAAAGAAAGGCAAGGGCGGCAAGCAAGGCGAGAGCAAGCCCGAAGGTAAACCGGAGAGTTAACCGCCATGAACCTATCGAAAATTTTCATCGAGCGGCCGGTCGCAACGACCATAATTGTTTCGGCCATCATCATCTTCGGGTTAGTCGCTTTCCGGGCCTTGCCGGTGAACGAGCTGCCCAGCGTCGATTTTCCAACCGTGCGCGTCGACGCAGAGTTGCGCGGAGCCAACCCGGAAATCATGGCCTCGACGGTCGCCACCCCCCTGGAACGCCAGTTCAGCCAGATCCCCGGAGTGGACAGCATGAATTCGGTCAGCAGTACCGGCAGGACACGCATCACGCTGCAATTCAGCCTGGAGCGTGACATCGACTCGGCGGCACAGGACGTGCAGACGGCCATCTCGCAGGCCATGCGACGACTGCCGGATGGTATTGATCCTCCGACGTTGCGCAAGGTCAATCCGGCGGATTTCACGATCATCTTCCTGGCGGTCAGCGCGAAAACGTTGCCGCTTCAGCAGCTCCACGAATTCGCTGAAACGAACATTGCACAGCGGCTGTCCACGATCAACGGTGTGGCGCAAGTCATCGTTTTCGGAGCGCAAAAGTATGCGGTACGCGTCTACGTCAATCCTGAGGCGCTGGCGAAGCGCGGCCTGGGGCTGGACAAGATTGTCAGCGCGATACAAAACGCAAACAGCAATCTTCCTTCGGGCGTGCTCCAGGGCAGCGCACGCAATTTCACGGTCAAGTCCTCGGGCAAGCTGGAACGCGCAAACAGCTTCAACGACCTCATCGTCGCGTACCAGGACGGCATGCCCGTGCGGCTTTCGGACATCGGCCGGGCGGAAGACGGTATCGAGAACGCGCGGGTCAAGAGCTGGCTGAACGGTGAACGGAATATCGGGCTCGGGGTTTTCCGTCAACCGGGGGCCAACACGGTCGAGGTGGTCAACAGGGTCAAAGCGTTGCTCCCGG
>CAYIRZ010000191.1:0-6519 GCA_964365845.1 uncultured Streptomycetaceae bacterium | reverse complement strand
TTGACTTGCGCTTGTGCAATGCTGGCCATGGACAGGCCGATGGCTACCAATACGCTGCCGGTGATGATTTTCTTCATACGGTATCTCCCAGAATGGTGGACAAAAAAACGGTAACCGGTTGGTAAAACAGGCACAAGCCCGTATTTATTCCGCAGCAGCCTGTCGGACTTGGCCCCATTTATCGGAACACATTAGGAGTTTGTCGAACCCAAGTCCGACAAACTCCTGCTGCGACGTCAATTGTTGTTCCATCATATGGAATCCAGGGACGTTTTACGTCCGCGTTTAAGTTCGCCGCGGCGCTGCTTGTCGGCTAGCCGCCGCTTTTTTGACGCGCGGGTGGGGCGAGTGGGCTTGCGGCTTTTGGGTGGACGCGCGGCGGTGCGTATCAGCTCGACCAGACGTTCCAGCGCATCGGCGCGGTTGCGGCTCTGGGTGCGGAAACGCTGGGCGGTGATTATCAGCACGCCCTCCGCGGTGGCCCGCCTGCCGGCGAGCGCAATCAGCCGTTCCCGCACCGGCGCGGGCAGAGAAGGGGAATGTGCCGCATCGAAGCGCAGCTGCACCGCGGTGGCGACCTTGTTGACGTTTTGGCCTCCGGGACCCGAGGCGCGGATGAAGCATTCCTCGAGCTCGGCTTCGTCGAGCGCGATATGGTGAGTTACAGGAATCATGCAGAGAGTCTACAAATTTCGGTAAACTTATGCTATCAATCGGGTTCTATATTTGGATTACGTAAAAAAACAGGCCTGGACGACTGGACACACGCATGAATAAATTCATGACCCCGCGGTTTGGTTATCTTGCCGGTGCTCTGGTTTGCGCCGGATTGCTTGGAGCTGGGCTTTATCTGCAGTACGTCGAGCAGCAGGAGCCGTGTCCGCTGTGCATTCTGCAGCGCGTCGTTTACATCGCGCTGATGGCGGTGTTCCTGATCGCGGCACTGCACGGCCCGGGAAAAATCGGCGGCATCATCTACGGTGGCGTCTTGTTCGTGGCGTCAAGCATAGGCGCGGCGATCGCAACCCGTCATGTGTGGCTGCAGCGCCTGCCCAAAGACCAGGTGCCGGAATGCGGCCCTGGCCTGGAATACATGCTCAAGCGATTTCCGCTGTCGCGCGCGCTGGACAAGATCCTGTCGGGTTCCGGCGAATGCGCGGAGGTGGGGTGGACCTTTCTCGGCTTGAGCATCGCCGGCTGGTCGCTGGTGTGGTTTGTGCTGCTGGGAATATTCGCCGTGGTTCTGGCGCTGCTGGGGATGAAGCGGAGGTCCGGAAGATGAACCAGGAGTTTGTCGGACTTGGGTTCGACAAACTCCTAAATGGGGCCAAATCCGACAGGCTGCTAGCGGGTCAGGCCAAAATATCGGGCGTGAGCTGGCGCTCGAGCAGGGCAATCTGGTCTTTCAGGTATAGTTTTCTTTTCTTGAGGCGCTGCAGCTGGAGTTGATCCCGGGCATTGCTTTGCGACAGTTGGGAGATGACGTCATCGAGGTCGCGGTGTTCTATATGCAGTTGATTGACCCGTTCTTTCAAAGTTTCGACGTCCGCGGTAATTATCATGGGCAAAACCCTCCTTTTTCGACGGCCGGATACGTTTTTAGTATAGACCCAAAAAAAACAAAAAACGAGGGTATGGATGTCGGCCCATGGGCGCGCCGGGGACGGGCTGGCGGAAAGTGGAAAGTGCTCAAAAACCGGCAATGGACCGGATTCGCAGGATTAACATATTGTTTTTGAGTGAATTTTGACTAACAGGACGGCCGCCTGCCTGCCATGATCCAGGCAGGCGGCGGCATAGGGCAAACAATATGGCGTTAACCATAACAGTCAACGGCACACCACACGAAATCCCCGCGGACGGAGAAACGCCGCTGCTCTATGTGCTGCGCAACGATCTCAAACTCAAAGGCACGCGCTTCGGCTGCGGCACCGGTTTGTGCGGCGCCTGCATGGTCATCATCGACGGCAAGGCGGTGCAGTCGTGCGACGTTCCGGTGTCGGCGGTGGCGGGAAAATCGATCACCACCATCGAAGGCCTGGGCAGCATCGAGCGCCCGCACCCGCTGCAGCAGGCGTTCATCGCCGAGCAGGCGGCGCAGTGCGGCTACTGCGCGAGCGGCATCATCATGGCGGCGAAGGCGCTGCTCGATGCCGATCCCAGGCCCGGCGATGCCGAGATCCGGGAGGCGCTCAAGGGCAATCTGTGCCGCTGCGGCACCCATCATCGCATCCTGCGCGCCATCCAGCGCGCGATCAATGGAGGGGCGGCGGCATGAATGCGTCCACCCCCACCCCCCGCAAGCTGCCGGGCAGCCTCGAAACCAATCGCGCGCTCGACCGCTGGCTGCGCTTCAACCCTGACGGCACGGTCACCATCTTCCCGGGCAAGGTCGAAATCGGCCAGGGCATACTCACGGTGCTGGTGCAGATGGTTGCCGACGAACTCGACATCGCGCTCGCCCGCGTGCGGCTCGCGCCCGCCGACACTTCGCGCAGTCCCAACGAGGGCATGACCTCGGGCAGCCGCTCGGTCCAGGAATCCGGCATCGCGCTGCGCTATGCGGCGGCGGAGGCGCGCGATCTGCTGTTGCAGCGCGCCGCCGCGAAGCTCGGCAGTTCGCTCGAGCAACTCTCGGTCGCGAACGGCACCATCACGGCGCGCAGCGGCGGCAGCGTCACGTACTGGGATCTGGCGAGCGACGATCTGCTGGCGCGCGAAGCGACCGCCGAGATCGCGCCCAAGACGCCGGAACTGCATGTCCTGGTCGGCACGGCGGTGCCCCGCATCGACATTCCGGCGAAAGTGACCGGGGTGCCGAGTTATGTGCAGGACATGGAACTGCCGGGCATGCTCCACGGCCGCATCGCGCGTCCGCCCGGCCCCGGCGCGCGACTCACTGCGCTGGATGCAGCCGAGGTGCAGGCCATGCCGGGCGTGACCGCGGTGGTGCGCGACGGCAGCTTCGTCGGCGTCGTTGCCGAGCGCGAGGAGCAGGCGATACGCGCGCAACGCCGGATCGCGCGCAGCGCGCAATGGCAAGAACGGCCGACGCTGCCGGAGAACAGCGATCCGCGCTATCTGCTCGGCTGTCCCTCTCACGACGAAGTGATCAGCGAGAAGAAAGATGAAGCGGTGGCCGGGCGCGCAGCGACGCGGCTCGAAGCGGAATACTCGCGCCCGCACATCGCTCATGCTTCGATCGGCCCATCGTGCGCCGTGGCGCAGTTCCAGGACGGACTATACACGGTGTGGACCCAGAGCCAGGGCATATTCCCGCTGCGCGGCGATCTGGCCCGGGTGCTGGACGTGGCGCCGGAAAGTATCGTCGTGATCCATGCCGAAGGCGCGGGCTGCTACGGCCACAACGGCGCCGACGACGTGGCGCTCGACGCGGCGCTGCTGGCGCGCGCGGTGCCCGGCCGGCCGGTGAGAGTGCAGTGGATGCGCGAAGACGAATTTGCGTGGGAACCGTACGGCTCGCCGATGGTGGTGAAAATGAGCGCCGCGCTCGATGCCGGCGGCAACATCACGGGCTGGACGCACGATGTATGGAGCCACGGCCACAGTTCGCGCCCCGGCGTCAAAGCCGGGGTCAACCTGCTGGCTAACGGGCATCTCGACAAGCCGGCCCCCATGGCGCCGCCCGGCGGCAACCCGCCGCTGCCGGCAGGCGGCAGCCACCGCAACGCCGTCCCGCTCTATGAGTTTCCCAATCAGCGCGTGACCAATCACCTGGTCAGGGAAACGCCGCTGCGGGTGTCGGCGTTAAGATCCCTCGGCGCCCACGTCAATGTCTTCGCGGTCGAGTCGTTCATGGACGAGCTCGCGGTTGCCGCCCATGCCGATCCGGTCGAATTCCGGCTGCGTCATCTGCGGGATCCCAGGGCGCATGCCGTCATCGAGGCGGTCGCGGCCAAAGCCGGCTGGCAGCCGTGCGAGCGGGGTGACGGCACGCGCGGACGCGGCGTCGGTTTCGCGCGCTACAAGAATCTCGGCTGCTATGTCGCGGTGATCGTGGAAGTCGAAGTCGGGAACGAAGTGCGGGTCAAGCACGCATGGGCCGCGGTCGACGCCGGCCAGGTGATCAATCCCGACGGCATCCTCAACCAGACCGAAGGCGGACTCATCCAGACCGTGAGCTGGACGCTGAAAGAGCGGGTCGGATTCGACCGCGAGCGCGTGACGACGCTCAACTGGACCGATTATCCGATCCTGACTTTCCCGGAGGCGCCGGTAGTGGAAGTGATGCTGATCAACCGCCCCGATCTGCCGCCGCTGGGCGCCGGCGAAGGCGCGCAGGGCCCCACCGGCGCGGCGATTGCCAACGCAATCTACAACGCGCTGGGCGTCCGGCTGCGCGACATGCCCTTTACGCGCGACCGGTTAATTGCCGCGATGGCGTGACGGATCGGGAAGACGATTAGTGCCATGGTAAAGGGGCGCGCGTTCCAAATGCCACGCGACCGGTTGATTGCGGCCATGGCGTGACGGAACGATTTAAGGCGGCTTCGGACTATGGCAATGAAAAAAGCGGACCGCAAAATACCGATGTGCGGTCCGCTTACAGGAGATATGAGTTCCTGGAGCAGTCTGTCGGCCTAGGAGTTTGTCGAACATAAGTCCGACAAACTCCTGGGGACTCTAAAATCAGATCTGGCTGGCCAGCGCGTAGACGCGGTTATGGAATGCTTCGACGTCGATCTTGGAAAAATCTTCGGGTAACCGCGGGCTCAGCCCCTTCAGATCCCGATGGGATGACAGGCCGATCACCCTGAACGCAGAGTTCCCGTTGACGCACGGTTTTTCCTGAGCGCCGCAATGCGCCGTAACCATCCGCGCCGCTTTGGCTTTACGGTATGGGTCCATGTAAATCACCATGACAGCCTCCATTCCAGTTATTTCCTGCCGGGTACTCTGCAGATTCTGTGCCAGGGATCGAGCGTCCCCGATCCCTAATGCGGGAAATTAACTAATATATTGATAATAAACAAAAATATGTTATTTTCTCGGATAGGTCTGAAACCGGCCCATCGCTTGGAAGGGGTGTCGAATCATCGACGTTAGTCCGGGATATCGACGATCCGCCCTCGAAATCTCGACAGCGTCAGCAGCCTGCCGGACTTGGCCCTATTCGCCGGAACGCGTAGCGTTGATGGCTCGCTGTACCCGTCAAGCGTACCCGTCAAGCGGGTATTGAAAAGAAGGTATTAAAAAGAATTAATCGATGCTTGGGCGACAGGCTGCTTAATAAAGAAGCTTTGCGTGTCAAAACGCTGTGCTGACCGGAACAAACGTCACTTGCATGGCGTTCTTTTCATTAATGCTTTTCATTTTAGGAGTTTGTCGGGGCTAAAACCGACAAACTCCTGGAGGGATAGAGTGAAGTTGAGCAAGTTGTTGCGCTGCGCGTTTCTGCCGCTGCTGGCGCTGGCGTTTTCAGCCGCGGCGCAGCAGGACTACAAGTATCTGGAAAAACTCGAAACACCGTATGTGCCGACCAACCAGCCGACGGTGGACGCCATGCTGCGCATCGCCAACGTCGGCCCCGGCGATGTCGTGATCGATCTGGGTTCGGGCGACGGCCGTATCCTGATCACCGCGGCGAAATACCATGGCGCGCGCGGTTTTGGCGTCGATCTCGACCCGCAGCTCGTCAAGGAAAGTCTGGACCATGCCAAAGCCGCGGGCGTCGCCGACCGCGTGCAGTTCCACGCGCGCGACCTGTTCGAAACCAAAATCAGCGAGGCGACGGTGGTCACGATGTATCTGCTGCCGCACGTCAACCTCAAACTGCGGCCGCGGCTGTTCGCCGAACTGAAGCCCGGCACGCGCATCGTGTCGCACGATTTCGGCATGGGCGACTGGAAAGCCGATATCGAGGCCGGCGTGCGCGGCTCCGGCAGCAGGATTTTTTTCTGGATCATCCCGGCGCAGGTCGGCGGCAGGTGGAGCCTGAGCATAGTGCAGCCGCGGGGCGGGCGGCCCTACGAAGTGACGCTCCAGCAGAAACACCAGGAAATCGACGGCTCGGCCCGTAATGACGGAAAACCGTGGCACCTGCGCGATGCGCGGCTTGAGGGCGACAGGATTTCGTTTACACTGATCGACGACGCCGATTACAACCACGTGCAGCGCTTTGAAGGGCGCGTGAACGGCAACATCATCGAAGGCACGGTGCGCGGCGAAGGCTCGGCGCCGCGCGCATCATCCCAATGGCGCGCCACTAGGAGCTTGCCGGGCTTGAGTCCGACAAGCTCCTTAAACAAAACCGACCTGGAAAAGAATGCGAAAGCGTCATCAAAGTCCGACAGGCTGCTAAGATAGCATCATGACGATTTTCACGGCACACCACGATGAGGCAGCGCTGCCCGTCGCCTATCACGACATCGCCGCCGCGGCGCAAACGCTCGCCGGCGTGGCCCATCGCACGCCGGTGCTGACTTCGCGCACCGTCAACGAGCGCACCGGCGCCAGCGTGTTTTTCAAATGCGAGAACTTGCAGCGCGGCGGCGCGTT
>CAYIRZ010000190.1:0-6519 GCA_964365845.1 uncultured Streptomycetaceae bacterium | reverse complement strand
CTGGCGACCTGGAACGTCAATTCGCTCAAGGTCCGGCTGCCGCAGGTTCTCGACTGGCTCGGCCAACATCGGCCAGAAGCGCTGTGCCTGCAGGAAACCAAGCTTGGGGATGCCAATTTTCCCTTGCAGGCCATAGCCGACGCAGGCTATCAAGCCCTCTACAACGGACAGAAAACCTACAATGGCGTCTGCATCGTTTCGCTCGCACCGCCGAGCGAAACGATAACGGAGATTCCCGGGTTCGAAGACTCTCAGAAGCGGGTGCTGGCGGCGACAGTCGGCGGGATCAGGATCATCAACGTCTATGTTCCGAATGGCGAGAACACCGAGTCCGACAAATACCAATACAAGCTCAAGTGGCTGGCCGCACTTCATGCCTGGCTTGAAGACGAACTCCAGCGTTTTCCGCGGCTCGCCGTGCTCGGTGACTTCAATATCGCGCCGGAGAACCGCGACGTGCACGATCCCGCCGCCTGGGAAGGAAAAGTGCTTTGCAGCAGGCCCGAGCGTGACGCATTCACCAAGCTGCTGGCGGCGGGATTAAGGGACGCGTTCCGGCTTTTCGAACAACCGGAAAGATCCTTCACGTGGTGGGATTACCGCATGAACGCTTTCCGTCGCAAGATGGGCCTGCGTATCGATCACATCCTGCTCTCCGCGGAATTGGCGAAATGCTGCGCGGCATGCACCGTCGATGTCGAGCCGCGCAAGGCGGAACGCCCGTCAGACCACGCACCGGTCATCGCCACGCTCACGCTCTGACCGGCAAGCAGCCTGTCGGATGAATGCCGATTGTGGCATCGAACTGCGCCTTGGTGGCGCCGCATTTGAGCGCCACCGCGAATCCCTGGATGACCTCCCCCGCATCCGTGCCCATCATGTGCACACCCAGCACGCGGTCGGTCTTGCGGTCGACGACCAGCTTCATGAATACGCGCCCGGCGTTACCGCTCAAGGTCGCCTTGAGCGGACGAAACCGCGCGGCGTAGGACAAAAGCTTCTTGGGAATGCAGCCGACGTTGACGCAGGTGCCGCCCAGTCGATGCTCCTCGACCAGCGCAACGCGCGCGCCGAAATTCGCCGCCAGGCGGCTGGCGCGCACGCCGCCCGAGCCACCGCCTATGGTGATGAGATCGTAGTCGTAGCGAGGCATTGCTCCTCCGCAATCATGGTCGAAGCGGGGATTCTAATCCCCCCGGTCCGTTCCTTTGTCCTCGTCGATCCCAAGCTCCTGGATCTTGCGCGTGAGGGTATTGCGGCCCAGCCCCAGCAGCTGCGAGGCCTCGATGCGCCGGCCGCCGGTGTGGGCAAGCGCTTTTACGATCAGCGCCCTTTCGAAACGGCGCATAAGCTCGTCCATGATGCCGGTTTCGCCGCGATTCAGCAGCGCCTCAACCTCATGCTCGAGCGTGGCAACCCAGCCCTGCGCAGCCGGCGCCGTTGCGTCCATTCGCAATTCCGGCGGCAGGTCCTTGACCTCAATCGCGATACTCGGCGCCATGACGGTAAGCCAATGGCAAAGATTTTCGAGCTGCCGCACATTGCCGGGAAAATCCTGCGTGCAAAGGTATTTGAGCGCCGCCTCCGACAGGCGCTTTGCCTCGACACCGAGTTCGCGCGCGCTTTTCTGCAGGAAATATTTGGCGAGCAGCGGGATGTCCTCGCGCCGTTCTCGCAACGGTGGTAACCGCAGGCGAATGACGTTGAGCCGGTGAAACAGGTCCTCGCGGAACAGGCCCTGTTTGACGCGCGTCTCGAGATCCTGGTGGGTAGCGGCGATCACGCGCACGCTGGCCTTGATCGGTTGATGCCCGCCAACCCGGTAGAAGTGGCCGTCTGAGAGCACGCGTAGCAGCCGTGTCTGCAACTCCGGCGGCATGTCGCCGATTTCGTCAAGGAACAGCGTACCGCCTTCGGCTTGCTCGAAGCGGCCGCGGCGCATGCTTTGCGCGCCGGTAAATGCGCCGCGCTCATGTCCGAACAACTCGGATTCGAGCAGCTCTTTCGGGATTGCCGCGGTATTGATGGCGATGAACGGCTTGGCGGCGCGCGGGCTGTGGCGATGCAGCGCGCTTGCCACCAGCTCCTTTCCGGTACCGGATTCGCCGGTGATCATCACTGTCGCATGCGATTGCGACAGCCGGCCGATGGCGCGGAACACTTCCTGCATCGCGGGTGCCTGCCCGAGAATCTCCGGCGTGGATTCGCTGACCTCGGCGGTGCTGTCCTGCCGCATGCTCTCTTCCATGGCGCGGCGGATCAACTCGACGGCATGATCGACGTCGAAGGGCTTGGGCAAATATTCGTAAGCGCCGCCCTGGAATGCGCTGACCGCGCTCTCGAGATCCGAATACGCCGTCATGATGATGACCGGCAGGTTGGGGAAACGCTGCTTCGCTTTCTGCAGCAGTTCGAGACCCGATTCGCCGGGCATGCGGATATCGCTTACCATCACCTGCGGCGCCTCGGTGTCGAGTGCCGCGAGCGCCTCCTGAGCGGAGGAAAAAGTCTTGAACGCGATGTTCTCTCGCGCGAGCGCTTTCTCGAACACCCAGCGGATCGAACGGTCGTCGTCGATAACCCAGACAGGTTTCATTTTCGCGTAAATGGTAAATGGTAAACGGTGAGCGGTAAACGGCGAGCGGTAAAAGCGTCGGACTTCTTCCGCTTACTGCTTACTGCTTACTGCTTACTGCTCACCGCTCACCGCTCACCGCTCACCCAACAGTTTGCCATTCACGCCTTCGTCAACGGGTAATAAAATAGTGAAGCAGGTGCTGCCTGGCGCACTCTCGAAAGTAACCGTGCCGTGATGCTGTGATATGAAGTTTTGCGCGAGTGTGAGGCCCAGACCGCTGCCGCCGTCGCGTCCCGACACCAGTGGATAAAAAATATGTTCGCGGATGTCTTCGGGGATACCCGGGCCGTTATCGCGGATTTCCAGCGCCAGCGCATGCCGGTAGCGCTTGCGCGCCAGCGTTACCTGCCGCGCAACGCGCGTGCTGAGCACGATTTCGCTCTTTCGAGTGGAATCGGAGACCGGGCTTTCACCCTTTCCGGCGAGCGCCTGCGCTGCGTTGCGCACGATATTGAGAACGGCCTGGATCAGCTGCTCCTTGTCGCCCTTTAGCGGCGGCAAACTGGTGTCGTAATCGCGCCGGATCATGATACCCGGATATTCCGCGAGAATCACGCTGCGCACGCGCTCCAGCACTTCGTGTATGTTGACCAGCGTCAGCCGCGGCAGCCGGTGGGGCGTGAGCAGACGGTCCATCAGCGATTGCAGCCGGTCCGCCTCTTTCATGATCACCTGCGTATATTCGTGCAGATTGGGACGCTCGAGCTCCCGCTCCAGAAGTTGCGCAGCGCCACGGATGCCTCCCAAGGGATTTTTTATCTCGTGCGCCAGGTTGCGTATCAACTCGCGGTTAGCCTGACTCTGGTCTAGCATGCGCTCCTCGCGCGCAATCCTGAGCTGCTGCTCGATATGGCGGAATTCGAGCAGGAAGCCTTCCCCGCTTCTGCTCTGTTCCAGCCCGACCGGTGTCACCGTGCACGAGAGCAGCAGTTTGCGGCCAGCGGCGCCCAGCGCGGTATCGTGTTCGGTGTAACTGGAGTTGTTGTCACGCGCGTGATTGACCGCCGCGGCGAGCACAGCGCTGTCGGTAAACAGCTCGCCGAGCGCGCGGCCTGATACGTTCTTGCTGCTCAGTTCAAACAGATTTTCGGCTGCCGGGTTCATGTAATGCACGACCAGATTTTCGTCCACCAGCATCACGGCTGCCGCAAGTAAATCGAGACCGGAAAGTGCTGCTGGTGTCATTTCTCCACTCCAGACAGCCAACCTAGCAAGAAACGCGCCAAGGAAAAGGGCGGGGGATCGAACGGGGCCGTCATGTTGGCCAAAATTTACGGCACCAATCTCGGATATTATCCGGGTGCCCCGCGTTATTTGATGTTCGCCAGTTCTTTCGTGAGATTGGCGATGTTGTTTTCGTGCAACTTGACCTCTTTCTTGTACGGCTCAAGACGGTCGAGCATGCGCTGATAGTTGCGCTCGCTGCCCAAGCGGACCGATTCCTGCTCCGCAAGTTTCTTCCTGGCCTCTTCCAGCAGTTTCTGCTCGCCGGCAAGCTCTTCCTCGAGGATGCGACGGCGATCGTTGTCACGCTGCTTCTGCGTCTGCGCGTCGACGCTGGGAAACTTGGCCGGCGTGCCTTTGGCCGCCGGTTTGGGCGAGGAAACGGTGTTGGGCGGCTCTAGATTCATCGATTTGCAGCCCCTGACCTTGGCTTGAGCCTTGTCGCTGGTGTACAACGGGTTACCGTTCGGCTCGACGCATTTGTAAATCTCCGCGCGCAATGCCGGCGCAACAAACGCCAGGAACAACATCAGAACAAGATTTCGCATGGGCTTGATTTTGCTCACTCTATCTGCAGCTAACGGTCGCCCGCCGCCTCGGTTGACCACTTAATGCCCGAATCCGAACCTAAGTCTATGTCAGCAAATCAGAATTAGCAATGCACCCAAATGGTGCGCCAGGAATTTGTCAGGTTGTCACCCGACAAATTCCTTAAATGAAAAAGCACCAAAAAATGGAACGAAAAGAACGCCACGCAAGCGTTTCTTGCCGCCGCTCCCAGCAGGACTTGGCCCCCCCCATTCACCGGGACGAGGGCAGGGTAGTGTTAATGGACCGCTGTTGATAAGGAATTTGCCGGACCAAAGTCCGGCAAATTCCTACAGGCTGTAGTACAGCTGAAACTCGAGCGGATGGGTGGTCATGCGGAAGGCGGTAACCTCCTCCATCTTGAGCGCGATATAGGCGTCGATCATATCGCTGGAGAATACACCGCCGCGAGTCAGGAACTCGCGACCCTTGTCGAGGTGCTCCAGCGCCATTTCGAGCGAAGAGCACACGTTCGGCACCTTTTTCGCCTCTTCCGGCGGCAAATCGTAAAGGTTCTTGTCGATCGGATCGCCGGGATGGATCTTGTTCTGGATGCCATCGAGTCCCGCCATCATCATCGCAGTGAACGCGAGGTAAGGGTTGGCGGTCGGATCCGGGAAACGCACCTCGATACGGCGTGCTTTCGGGCTCGATACGTAAGGAATACGCACCGAGGCGGAGCGGTTGCGTGCCGAGTACGCCAGGTTAATCGGCGCCTCGAAGCCAGGCACCAGCCGCTTGTAGGAATTGGTGCCGGGATTGGTAATGGCGTTCAGCGCCTTGGCATGCTTGATGATGCCGCCGATATAGTAGAGCGCGAGTTCGGACAGCCCGGCGTAGCCGTTGCCGCTGAACAGGTTCTGGCCGCCTTTCCACAGCGACTGGTGCACGTGCATGCCGGAACCGTTGTCGCCGACGATCGGCTTGGGCATGAAGGTCGCCGTCTTGCCATAGGAATGCGCTACATTGTGCACGGTATACTTGAGAATCTGCATCCAGTCGGCGCGCTTCACCAGCTTCTCGTACTTGGTGCCGATCTCGCATTGGCCGGGGGCCGCCACCTCATGATGGTGCACCTCCACCTCGACGCCCTGTTCTTCCAGTGCCATGCACATGGCCGACCGGATATCCTGCAGCGAATCGACCGGCGGCACCGGAAAATAACCGCCTTTGATCGGCGGACGGTGTCCCATGTTGCCGCCCTCGAACTCCTCGCTCGACGACCACGGCGCCTCTTCCGACTTGATTTTGACGTGAGAGCCGAACATGTCCACGCTCCAGGTCACCGAGTCGAAAACGAAGAACTCGGGCTCGGGACCAAAGTAGGCGGTGTCACCGATGCCGGTCGACTTGAGGTAAGCCTCGCCGCGCTTGGCGATCGAACGTGGATCGCGATCGTAGCCCTTGCCGTCCGTCGGCTCGACCACGTCGCAGGTCAAAATCAGTGTCGGCTCATCGGTAAAAGGATCCATGTGCGCTGTATCCGGGTCCGGCATCAGCAGCATGTCGGAAGCCTGAATGCCTTTCCAGCCCGCAATCGAAGAGCCGTCGAAGGCGTGACCATCCGTAAACTTGTCTTCGGCGAACGCTTTTACGGGAACCGATACATGCTGTTCTTTGCCGCGGGTATCGGTGAAGCGGAAATCAACGAATCTGACTTCGTTGTCTTTGACCATTTTCATTACATCGGCGGCGGACGCCATCTTTTTCTCCTAGACAGTAGGTAAGACAAAGAAACGGGTAATACGAAGTTTTCCTATCAGCACAAAATGTGCCAACGATTTTCATGAGGAAGGCATTGTGCCATAAGGGGTTTAGGCTAGGCACGAAAATTAATTTGCACAATTATGGTGCGCATGGAAGACGGTTTGCACCATTTTAGTGCAAAATGGATAAGTATAGTGCTCCTATAAAATAAGTGCTTAATTCCAAGAGTTTGTCGGACTTAGCCCCGACAAACTCCTAAAATGAAAAAAACTAAAGAATGAGGCAAAAAGAACGCCATGCAAGTGACGTTTGTTCCGGCCGACACGGCGTTGCGACACGCAAAGCTTCTTTCTTAAGCAGCC
>CAYIRZ010000189.1:0-6522 GCA_964365845.1 uncultured Streptomycetaceae bacterium | reverse complement strand
GATTAACAGCGATCCATTAACGCTATGCGTTCCGGCGAATGGCGCCCAGTCCGACAGGCTGCTAGGCCGGGAGTTTTGTTTTTTTATCCTCCGTTTGATTTTTTCCCGTGTTTCTCACAGTCGTTTCAGCCTCGGTCAACCATCTGCTGCGCGCCAATAGCTGGGCGCGGGAACGGCTCAAGCCGTTCGCCGGAAAGACCGCGCGGTTTGACTGCCCGCCGTTCAACCTTGCCCTCACCGTTCTCGAAAACGGCGAAGTTGCGGCTGCGGATATATTGGCGACAGCGCCGGATGTGAGGGTCAGGCTCACGCCAGGGCTGATGCTGCGCGTCATGGCGCGCGACGAAACGGTATATACGGAAATCGGGATTGACGGCGACACCGGTTTCGCCACTGCTATCCGTCACATCACGAACAACCTGCGCTGGGACGCGGAGGAAGACCTGAGCCGGGTATTTGGCGACATCGCCGCACACCGCATGATGCAGACTGGCAGGACGCTCGATCAGTGGCGCGCCCAATCCTTTGACAATCTGGCCCGCTCGTTCGCTGAATACTGGACCGAGGAGCAGCCGCTTATCGCCCGCACCCGCGACGTTGATCTGTTCAACCGCGAGGTCGATCAACTGCGGGACGATGCCGCCCGTCTCGAAAAACGGCTGGAAAATATCTTCCAAGTTCGATAAGGCCGCGCTCCGGTTTACCACCAACCCGGGGGCGAAATCGGGTTTTCTTGGCAGTCTTGGCGCACCCGTCAAGCGGGTGTTGAAAATAACCTTGTCGGTTACAATCCGGGTATGCGTTTGTTTCGATTGCTGAAAATTTTCCACGTCAGCCTGCGCTTCGGGCTCGACGAATTTTTCCTTGGCCACGAGCGCGTGCGCGGCCTGCGCACCCTGCTCAGTAATTTACTGTTCTGGCGTCATCTCGAGCGGCCACGCGCCGAACGGCTGCGCCTGGCGCTGGAAATGCTGGGGCCGATTTTCGTCAAGTTCGGGCAGGTGCTCTCGACGCGCCGCGACTTGTTGCCGGCCGATATCGCCGACGAACTTGCCAAGCTGCAGGACCAGGTACCGCCGTTTCCAGCCGAGCAGGTCGTCACGATCCTCACGCGCGTCTATGGCAAACCGGTCGATCAGGTATTCGACAAATTCGAACGCGAACCGGTGGCGAGCGCTTCGGTGGCGCAAGTCCATCTTGCCCGGCTGCCCGGCGGCGCCGAAGTCGCGGTCAAGGTTCTGCGCCCCGGCATCGCACAAGTGATCGCCCATGATCTGGCGCTGCTCGACGCCGGCGCAACCCTGGTCGAACTGCTGTGGTCCGACGGCAAACGCCTGAGGCCCCATGAAGTCGTTGCCGAGTTTGCCAAACATCTCGACGTCGAACTCGACCTCATGCGCGAAGCAGCGAACGCCAGCCAACTCAGGCGCAATTTCGAGAATTCGCCGCTGCTGCTCGTGCCCGAAGTTTATTGGGACTACTGCTCGACCGGGGTCATGGTCATGCAGCGCATGCACGGCACGCCGGTGTCCCGGGTCGATGCGCTGCGCGCGCAAGGCGTGGACATCCCGAAGCTCGCCCGCGCCGGCGTGGAAATCTTTTTTACCCAGGTGTTCCGCGACGGTTTTTTCCATGCCGACATGCACCCCGGCAATATCTTCGTCTCTCCCGAGGGGAAATATATCGCGCTCGACTTCGGCATCATGGGCACGCTTACCGAAACCGACCAGAACTATCTTGCGCAGAATTTCATCGCCTTTTTCCGGCGCGACTACCGGCGTGTCGCCGAGGCGCATATCGAATCCGGCTGGGCGCCAAAAGATACCCCGATCGATGAATTCGAAGCCGCGATCCGTACCGTGTGCGAGCCCATTTTCAACAAACCGCTCAAGGAAATCTCCTTTGGCAAGGTGCTGTTGCGCCTGTTCCAGACCTCGCGCCGCTTCAACATCGAGGTCCAGCCGCAGCTGGTCATGCTGCAGAAGACGCTGCTCAACATCGAGGGCCTGGGGCGCGACCTCGACCCGAACCTCGACCTGTGGGATACCGCCAAACCCTATCTCGAACGCTGGATGTCGGAACGCGTGGGCTGGCGCGGACTGGTTAGGCATTTGCGCAAGGAAGCGCCGTACTGGACCACCATGCTGCCGCAGATCCCGCGCCTGATCCATCGCTACCTGAACGACGACCGCGGCCGGCAAGTGCAGGATCAAATCGAGGCCATGGTGCGGGAGCAGCGGCGCCAGACGCGCCTGCTTTTCGCGCTGACGGGACTGCTGGCAGCCACGCTGTTGCTATTGCTGCTCGGCTAGGAGTTTGTCGAACTTGCGTTCGACAAACTCCTAGAATGAAAACCGATTAAGGTAAGAAGCACGTGGGGAAGGGTTGCGTCGCAGAAATTAAGCCTTTTATAATTCATTGCTCAGGGGCCCGCCATGCTGCTTTGGTTTGTCATCGCCTATCTTGCCGTCTCCATCGCCATCGGGCTCGCTGCCGCGTTTCGGGTGCATAACTCGAGGGACTACATCACCGCCGGGCGCCATCTTCCGATCTACGTTGTATTCGCGGCGGTGTTCGCCACCTGGTTCGGCGCGGAAACCGTGCTCGGCATCTCGGCGACATTTCTGCGCGAGGGACTGGGTGGGCTGGTGTCGGACCCCTTCGGCGCATCACTATGCCTGATCCTGGTCGGCCTGTTCTTTGCCCGGCCACTGTATCGCATGAACCTGCTCACCATCGGCGATTTCTACCGCCAGCGCTATAACCGCCCGGTGGAACTGGTCACCAGCATCTGCATTGCACTGTCGTATCTGGGCTGGGTATCGGCACAGGTGACCGCGCTGGGACTGGTATTCAATGTGCTGTCGCAAGGTGCGATCTCCCGGGAATCCGGAATGATCATCGGCGCCGGCGTGGTGCTCGTCTACACGCTGTTTGGCGGCATGTGGTCGGTGGCATTCACCACTTTTTTCCAGATGATCATCATCGTGCTTGGCCTGTTTTACATCGCCTACCTTGTTGCCGGTATGTCGGGCGGCGTCGGCGCGGTCGTCAGCCACGCCGCGGAAAGTGGCAAGCTCCAGTTCTGGCCCAAACTCGAACTGGCTGACATGCTGATGTTCATCGCCGCCTGGGTCACGATGGGTTTCGGCTCCATCCCGCAACAGGACGTGTTCCAGCGCGTGAACTCCTCCAAAAACGAGAACGTCGCGGTCTACGGCTCGATACTGGGCGGCTCCGCCTATTTCCTGTTCGCATTCGTGCCGCTGTTTCTGGCTTATGCCGCGACATTGATTGATCCTGCCATGGTCGCGGGATTGCTCAACAACGATTCACAGTTGATCCTGCCCACGCTGATTTTGAACCACCTGCCGCTTTATGCGCAGGTGATATTCTTTGGCGCGCTCCTTTCGGTGATCATGAGCACCGCGAGCGGCACGCTGCTCGCTCCCTCCGTAACCATTTCCGAGAATATCCTGAAGGGCATGTTAAAGGAGATGAGCGACAGCCAGTTCCTGTGGATGACGCGCGGCGTCGTCGTGTGCTTCACGCTGGTCGTCACCGGCTACGCGTTACATACCGACGCCACTATCCACAAGATGGTCGAGAATGCCTACAAGGTGACCCTGGTAGCGGCCTTCATTCCCCTGGTGTTCGGCTTGTACTGGAAGCGCGCCACGACTCAGGGAGCTGCCTGTGCCATTGTTGGCGGCCTCGCGACGTGGATCGCTCTGGAGATCGTCAATCCGTCGGGCCTGTGGCCGCCGCAGCTTGCGGGCCTGCTGGCGAGCTTTGCCGGCATGCTGATCGGCTCGCTGTTGCCGCAGCGGTACGGCACGCCCCGGCCCGACGCGGCGTAATATCCGCGCACCTTCCTGAATCCGGAGCCTGTCGGACTTGAGCCATTGACGTTCGGCGCGAGAGACACGCACAGTGCCATTTGTTGCGCATCGTGCCGACAGGCTATACTTTGAATTGATTATGAAAATCCGTAATGAACCGCGCGAGTTCGTGCTCGGGCAGAAAGTTTATTCCTGCCGCGCCCTTCCGGCCGCCACCGCTCTCGAACTTCAGGCATAACTCGTCGGCGCCGGAGGGCCTGGCAACCGGCGCACGCACACTCACCGTATAGCCGCCGTTCTTTTTTACCAGCACCGCGTGTGCGCGTTGCGGATGCGCCTGCGCCAGATGGTTGCCAAGCATCCCATTCACGCGCCGGCACCATGCCGCATCCGGCAGTATGAACACCGCGCCTTGGTCGCTGCCGCTCTCCGGAGCAATGCCCCCGGCACGGTCGAGATCGTCAAGATAAGCGCTCCTGAGCGCCTCGAAAACCGGCTCGCCCTCGATGAAATCGAGTGGATCGCGATAGTAACTCATGGTTTCGAACAGGTCGGCCGGATGATAATGCAGATCTTCGACCGTCTCGCCGTAGGCATTATAGTTGAGGCATTCGCCGAGTTCGCGCAGGCGCCCCACCACAACCGGGTCGAGTTCCAGGTGCTCCGCGGTGCGCAACGCGGACTTGACGAGATTGTCGCCGAACGCCGCAACCACCGCCCAGATGCGCTGCCGTCCCGAAAGATAACGGTCGACGATCAGGCTGGTACAGATGTCGGGCGCGGTTTCGATAAATGTCTTGAGATTCGCGTGCCGCGGAATCTCCCCCGGAGTATGGTGATCGAAGTAACGGCAGTGCGCGCCCTGCTGCAACAGGCGCTTGAGTTCCGCGGCGTTGGTCTGGAGTGAAATATCGAGCACGGTGAGTTCGTCGCCCGCCGCCGCGTCCACGCGATCGAGCAGCAGGATATCGCGCTTGACGCCGGTCACGAGCACGCTGGCACGCGGTTCTTCGAGACGCAACTGCTGCAATGCACAGATGCCGTCAGCATCACCGTTGAAGATGTCATAGAATTGCATGGTAGATGCGCCTAGCAGTCTGTCGGGCTTTTGGCCGGACAGACTGCTAATTTTAGCTGTTTACATTATGATGCCTGCCATGCAACGCCGCACAGAATCTGCCCCACACGCGCGACGCGCGCACGAATCGCCGCGCGGCCTCCCTCTGGCATGGATACTCGCGCTAGCTTACCTGCTCATCATCGTCTATGCCAGCCTGCAGCCGTTTCGTGACTGGCGTTTCCCGCCCGGCGAGATCCTGCATTTTCTCACCGCGCCCTGGCCGCGCTATATCACTCTCTCCGACGTCCTGATCAATCTCATCGCCTATGCGCCGTTCGGATTCCTGCTCGCGCTGGGCCTGAAAACGCGGCTGAGCGCCCGGGCTGCGGTGGTCATCGCAGCCTTGCTGGCCGCCCTGCTGAGTCTCGCCATGGAAGGGATACAAATGTTTCTACCGGCGCGCGTTGCTTCCAATATCGATCTGCTCACCAACAGTGCCGGCGCGCTATTCGGCGCAATGGCCGCGCCGCTGCTTTCGCCCTCGGGCTTTCCCGGTCGCAGAATCGCCGCAATGCGGCAACGCTGGTTCATACCCGGCACCATTGCCGACGCCGGTCTGGTCATTATCTGTCTTTGGCTGCTCACTCATCTCCATCCGACGGCGCAATCCTTTGGCACCGGCTACCTGCGTGCCACCTTCGATCTGCCGGCCTACTTTTCCCACACGCCACAACTGCTGCTGCTTGCCGAGACCGCCGTCGTGTTCTTCAATTTTCTCGGTCTGGGCCTGCTGATGTCGTCGCTGATGCGCCGGGCGCCATCCTCCTTGGCGCTCATCGTAACGGTTGTCGCTATCGGGCTCGTAATCAAGTCCATCGCCGCCGTGGCGTTATTCAAGTTGACGGGACCGCTCACCTGGCTGACGCCGGGCGTGGCATTGGGCCTGCTGTCCGGCGCATTGCTGCTCTATCCGCTCAACGGGCTGCCGCGACCGGCAAAAATCGCTGTTGCCACCGTCTGTTTTTGCGCCGCGGTGGCGGCGATCAACCTTGCACCGGATAATCCCTATCAGACCGTGCCGCCGCAGCTGCTCGCCGGCATTCCCAGCCATTTCCTGAGCTTCTCCGGCATTATCCGGGCGCTCTCCGAGTTGTGGCCCTTCCTTACCGTGACCTATCTGCTGGTTGCCGCCGGCTCGGCCCCAGCATCTTTATAAACATCCCGAACGGCCGGCGGATGCAATCGTTTATAATTCCAGGGGTGAGTTACTACCAAAGACATGTTTTTTTCTGCTGCAACCAGCGTGAAGGCGATGCCCGGTGCTGCAACAACCAGGGCTCGCAGAAAATCCGCGATTACGCCAAAGAACGGGTCAAGGCGCTGAAACTGTCGGGGCCAGGCAAGGTGCGCATCAATATCGCGGGCTGTCTCGACCGCTGCGATGAGGGGCCGGTGATGGTGATCTATCCCGAGGCGGTGTGGTACACCTACGTCGACAAGGAAGACGTCGACGAGATTATCAGCGAGCATCTCCAGAATGGCAGGATCGTCGAACGCCTGCGCATCTAGTACCAAGACACGTTAATTACGAAACATAATGGCGACGCAACTTTCGATCCG
>CAYIRZ010000188.1:0-6539 GCA_964365845.1 uncultured Streptomycetaceae bacterium | reverse complement strand
GCAGCTCCTTAACCGCTGTAACGCGGTCGCGTTCAATATCCACAATATGCTGAACAAGTCGAAAGGGGAGATGGCCTACACGCTGGCCGACGTCGAAAGCGCGGTGTCGGCCGGCCTGGTCGCCCGTCTCTCGGAAATAGAAGGCGTGCTTTCCGTGCGCTATCTGCCGCTGGAAAACCAATGAGGGTGAGCGGTGAGCAGAAAGCGGGAAGACGGGCAGGCTGTATACCGCTCACCGCTCACCGCTTACTGCTGACCGCTTACCATTAACCATGACCGACAAGCTGAAAGACATCCGCGGCCAGAT
Organism: uncultured Streptomycetaceae bacterium; assembly: GCA_964365845.1. Taxonomy (GTDB): domain Bacteria; phylum Pseudomonadota; class Gammaproteobacteria; order Burkholderiales; family SG8-41; genus CAKKQX01. The sequence continues at coordinate 6,232 of CAYIRZ010000188.1, read as the reverse complement.
CGATGCGCTCGACGAACGGCTGGTGAAGTTGCTGTCAGCGCGCGCCCGGCTCGCACAGCGGATCGGCAGGCTCAAGCAGGGCCCGGTTTACCGTCCGGAGCGTGAAGCGCAGGTGCTGCGCCGTGTTACGCAGCTCAATCCCGGCCCTCTGTCCGGCCGCGCGCTTGCCCGGGTATACACCGAGGTCATGTCGGCGTGCCGCGCGCTGGAGGATGCCGTCACCGTGGCCTATCTCGGGCCACAGGGCACCTTCAGCCAGGAAGCGGCGCTCAAGCATTTCGGGGGCGGAGCGCCGGCAGTGCCGTGCGCTTCCATCGACGAGGTGTTCCGCCAGGTCGAAACCGGCGCTGTCGGCTACGGCGTGGTGCCGGTGGAGAACTCGACCGAAGGCGCCATCGGCCGCACCCTCGATCTGTTGCTCACCACGCCGGCCAAGGTCTGTGGCGAAGTGATGCTGCCGGTGCGGCAATGCCTGCTCGGCAAGACCAAAAAACGCGCCGATATCCGCAGGATCTATTCGCATACCCAAAGCCTGGCGCAGTGCCAGCAATGGCTGGCGCGCAATCTGCCGCACGCCGAGAGGATCGCCGTGGTCAGCAATGCCGAAGCGGCGCAGCTTGCGGCGAAAGACCGTCGTGCTGCCGCTATTGCCAGCAAGACCGCGGCGGTGTTCTACGGGCTTGACCTGATCGCGCGCAACATCGAGGACGAGCCGAAGAACACCACGCGCTTCCTGGTGATCGCCGGGCAGGATGCCGCGCCCTCCGGCAAAGACAAGACTTCGCTGATCCTCTCGACCCGCAACGTGCCGGGGGCGATCCACGACCTGCTCAAGCCGCTGGCGGCCAACCAAGTGAGCATGACCCGGCTCGAATCGCGGCCGGCGCGCACCGGCCTGTGGGAATATGTGTTCTATGTCGACATCGAGGGGCATCAGCGAAATGCCAATGTAGCGAAAGCACTTGCCGCAATCGAGCGCAAGGCATTGTTTCTCAAGAATCTCGGTTCCTATCCTGCGGCGGTGAAGTGATGTAATACCGTGAGCGGTCAGCAGTGAGCGGTAAGCGGTAAGCGGTAGAATCATCTGTCCGTTCTGTTGCCGCCGCAAGATTAGAAATTGTCTCAAAAATTGGAAGATGGTCCGTAACTCCAAACCGAACAGACGGGATTAACAGGATTTACATGATTTTTCCGGGATTTTGATCTTGTTAATCTTGTAAGTCTTGTCCATTGCTATCTCTGACCGCTTACCGCTCGCGGCTTACAGATTACTGAACGAATGAACATCTGCGATCTCGCTCCTTCATATATCCGCGCCATTGCGCCCTACCAGCCCGGCAAGCCGATCTCCGAACTGGCGCGCGAAATGGGTCTGGATGAAGCCGGCATCATCAAGCTGGCGTCAAACGAAAATCCGCTGGGCGTAAGCCCGCTGGCGCAGCGCGCCATCCGCAGCGTGCTCGACGGCCTTGCGCGCTATCCCGACGGCAATGGTTTCGAGCTCAAGCAGGCGCTGTCCCGGCGTTATGGCGTCGCGCCGGAGAACATCGTGCTTGGCAACGGTTCCAACGACGTGCTGGAACTCGCGGCGCGGGCGTTTCTGACGCCGCAAAGCAGTGCGGTTTATTCCCAGCATGCGTTTGCGGTGTATCCGCTGGCGGTGCAGGCCATGGGTGCCAGGGGCATAGAGGTGCCGGCGAAAAATTTCGGCCACGATCTCGATGCGATGCTGCGCGCGATAAGCCCCGATACGCGGCTGGTGTTTGTTGCCAATCCCAACAACCCGACCGGCACGCTGGTGTCTGCGGCCGGACTCGAAGCCTTTATCGCCGCGCTGCCCGGCCATGCGCTGTTGGTGCTGGACGAGGCCTACAACGAATATCTGGCGCCGGAACTGGTGACCGACAGTATGGGGTGGCTCAAAAAATACTCTAATTTATTGATTATAAGAACTTTTTCAAAGGTGTATGGCCTGGCTGGCCTGCGCGTGGGCTATGCCTTCGGCGCGCCGGGTGTGGCCGATCTCATGAACCGCGTGCGCCAGCCCTTCAACGTCAACAGCGTTTCGTTGGCGGCGGCCGCCGCGGCGCTCGGCGACGCCGATTTCGTGCGCCGGAGTTACGAACTTAACCGTACCGGCATGGCGCAGATCACGGCAGAGTTCCAGCGACTCGGTATCGAATATATTCCCTCCTCCGGCAATTTCGTGAGCTTTCGGGCGAAAGACGCGCATAGCGTGTACCAGAAACTGCTCAAGGTGGGCGTCATCGTGCGGCCGATCGCCAGCTACGGCATGCCGGATTACCTGCGCGTGTCCATCGGCCTGGAATCCGAGAACGCGAAGTTTTTAGCCTGCCTGAGGCAGGCGCTTGCGTAAGATCGAAAAAATGCGTGCGAACCTCAAAATCGGCAAGCTGGTGGTCATCGGCGCCGGCCTCATCGGCGGCTCGTTCGCGCTCGCGCTGAAAAAAGCGAAAGCAGTCAAGCATGTGGTCGGCGTCGGTCGCAGCCGCAAGAACCTCGCCGCCGCGCTCAGGCTGCGTATCGTCGATGAAACGAGCACTGACGCGGCGCGCGCGGTTGCGGATGCCGATCTGGTGCTCCTCGCCATACCGGTCGGCCAAATGGCGGAAGTGATGGCGTGCATTGCGCCGTATTTGCCGGAACATGCGGTCGTCACCGACGGCGGCAGCACCAAACAGGATGTCGTTGCTTACGCGCGCCGCTTCCTCGGCATCCATTTTTCGCGCTTCGTGCCGGCGCATCCCATTGCCGGCACTGAAAAAAACGGCGCGGCGGCGGCGTTTGCCGAACTCTACCGCGGCAGGAACGTGATCATCACGCCGCAACCCGAGACTTCGGCGCAGGCATTGCGCCTGGTTCGCGCGGCATGGCAGCAGTGCGGCGCGCGCATCGTGCGGCTCGACGCGCGGGAGCACGACGCGATTTTCGCCGCTGTCAGCCACCTGCCGCACGTGCTGGCCTTTGCGCTGGTGAACGCGCTGGCGCGGCGTTCCAATGCGCGTATCCTGCTCGGCTTTTCCGGGGGCGGCCTGCGCGATACCGTGCGCATTGCCGGCAGTTCTCCCGAAATGTGGAGTGATATCTGCATTGCCAACCGCGATGCGCTGCTGGCGGCGCTCGACGACTATGAAGACGAACTCGAGAGCGTGAGAGCGGCGATCGAGAGCGGCGATGGCGCGACTCTCTCGCGCATGTTCGAGCGCGCGCGCGCGGTGCGCAACAAATGGCTGAAACACGATTAACCGGGCCGGGCAGCAGCGCCTGGGTCCGGCCATCGGAGGGATAATTCCTTGGATTACCTCGATCTTGCCCCCATCCGCCGCGTGCGCGGCTCGGTGAAGCTGCCGGGGTCCAAGAGCATCTCCAATCGCATCCTGTTGCTGTCCGCCCTGGCGCAGGGCGATACGCGCATCCGCGATCTGCTCGATTCCGACGATACCCGGCGCATGCTCGAAGCGTTACGCGCGCTCGGCGTGATCTATGAAACCACGGCGGACCATGCACTCCTGGTGCGCGGCAGCGGCGGCGTGTTTCCGGTCAAGGCCGCGGATCTCTTTCTTGGCAATGCCGGAACGGCGTTCCGCCCGCTCACGGCGGTACTGGCGTTGGCCGGCGGCAGTTACCGGTTGTCGGGCGTGCCGCGCATGCACGAGCGGCCGATTGGCGATCTGGTGGACGCCTTGCGCAGCCTGGGCGCCGATATCGACTATCTCGGCAAGCCCGGCTACCCGCCGCTGGCGATTCGCCCGGCGCTGCTGCATGCGGGCGGTGAAGTCGGCATACGCGGCGACGTTTCGAGCCAGTTTCTTACTGCTTTGCTGATTGCTTTGCCGCTCGCCGGCGCCCGCGCCGAGGTCAAGGTGCAGGGCGAGCTGATTTCCAAACCCTATGTGGATATCACGCTCAACACTATGCGCCGCTTCGGCGTCGACGTGGTGCGCGAAGGCTGGGCAAGTTTTACCATCCCCGCCGGTTGTTCTTATGTCAGCCCGGGCGAGATTTATGTCGAAGGCGATGCGTCGTCGGCTTCGTACTTTCTGGCGGCGGGCGCAATCAGCGGGCTCACCGGCGGCGGTCCGGTGCGCGTCGAAGGGGTGGGTCGGACCAGCATCCAGGGCGATGTGCGTTTTACCGAGGCGCTCGAGCAGATGGGCGCGAAGGTCACGATGGGCGAGAACTGGATCGAGGCAACGGCCGGGGAGGCCGCCGCCAGGCACGGCAAACTGCAGGCCATCGACGCCGATTTCAATCACATTCCGGATGCCGCGATGACCATCGCGGTAGCGGCGCTGTTCGCCGATGGGCCGAGCCGGCTTGCCAATATCGGCAGCTGGCGGGTCAAGGAGACCGACCGCATCGCCGCCATGGCAACCGAGTTGCGCAAGCTCGGCGCGCAGGTCGAGGAGGGGTCGGATTGGCTGCGCATTACTCCGCCTCACGCCTCACGCCTTGCGCCTCACGCCGTCATCGACACCTATGACGACCACCGCATGGCCATGAGTTTTTCGCTGGCTGCCTTGGGCGGAGTGCACGTGCGCATTAACGAGCCGGGCTGTGTGGCCAAGACCTTCCCTGAATATTTTGAGGTGCTGGCCGGAATCTCGGGGTATTAAGAGTTCGTAATAAAATCAAAAAATAGCCGCCGATGAATTCTTTTCAATACCCCCTTGAGGGGTACGCCGATAAACGCCGATGAAAATCGAAAACTCTAAACCACGGAGCACGGGGTTTTTTTGTAATGGCTGGTAGCCTGCCTCCTGTGATTGCCATCGACGGTCCCTCGGCTTCCGGCAAGGGCACCGTCGCCCAGCTTGTCGCCCGCAGACTGGGCTTTCATTATCTCGACAGCGGAGCGCTCTACCGGCTGGTGGCGTTGGCGGCACTGGGAGCCGGAATAAACTTAGAAGATGAATTAAGAGTAAGTGATATTACATTGAATATAAATGTTAATTTTAATGGTGTTGCGCGGTTGGACGGGAAGGACGTGAGCGACGCCATCCGCGACGAAACGATCAGTGCCGCCGCTTCCCGGGTAGCGGCCTTGCCGCAGGTGCGGCAAGCGCTGCTGGCACGCCAGCGGGCGTTCCGCCGGCCCCCCGGACTGGTTGCGGACGGCCGCGACATGGGGTCGGTGGTTTTTCCCGATGCCGGGCTCAAGATTTTCCTTACCGCCACCCCCGAAGCGCGGGCGGAGCGGAGGCATAAACAGTTGATGGAAAAAGGAATGAGTGCTAGTATGAACGCCCTTTTGCAGGATATCCGCGATCGCGATGCGCGTGACAGCGCAAGGGCGGTGGCGCCGTTGCAGAAGTGTGCTGATGCCATTTATCTCGATACCACTGCGTTGACGGTGGATGCGGTGGTGGCGGAAGTGATGGCGCATTACAGAACAGCGCCAAAAGCGCCGTGAGTCAACGTGACCCATGGTTTTTTAACCCCACCCCGTCGCCTGACGGTTTATCTAACACATTGAATCTTAATGACAACAACTTCTTCCCTGGCATCCGGGTCCGCTGAGAATTTCGCCGCGCTTTTTGAAGAAAGCCTTACCCACAAGGAAATGCGGATCGGTGAGGTGATCACCGCTGAAGTCATACGCGTCGACGATAATTTCGTAGTGGTCAACGCCGGGCTCAAATCGGAAAGCTATATTGCGGCTGAAGAATTCTTTAACGATCGCGGCGAGGTCGAGGCCAAGCCCGGTGATTTCATCAAGGTTGCCATCGAAGCGCTCGAGGATGGCTATGGCGAAACCCGGCTCTCGCGCGACAAGGCGAAACGACTGGCGGCGTGGCTCGATCTCGAAGAAGCGCTCGAAAAAGGCACCGTCGTGGAAGGCGTGATCAACGGCAAGGTCAAAGGCGGTCTGACGGTCATGGTGAATGGCATCCGCGCTTTCCTTCCCGGCTCACTGGTCGATATCCGGCCGGTAAAAGATACGACGCCGTACGAAAACAAGCAGATGGAGTTCAAGGTCATCAAGCTCGACCGCAAGCGCAACAACGTGGTCGTGTCGCGCCGCGCCGTGCTCGAGGCGAGCCAGGGCGCCGAGCGCGAAGCCTTGCTCGCGAGCCTGCAGGAAGGCGCGGTGGTGAAGGGCGTCGTCAAGAACATCACCGATTACGGCGCGTTCGTGGATCTCGGCGGCATCGACGGCCTGTTGCACATCACCGATCTCGCCTGGCGCCGCGTCAAGCATCCTTCCGAG
>CAYIRZ010000187.1:0-6547 GCA_964365845.1 uncultured Streptomycetaceae bacterium | reverse complement strand
CGGGCGGCTTTTTCCTGAGCCTGACGCCGGGGTCCATCTCCGGCGCAACGCGCAGGCAATTGTCGGAACGCGGCGCGTAAGACGGCAAAAAACCGCCGCCGTGGGCCGAGCAGATCTTGAGCCCGGGAAAACGGTCGAGCGTGCCCTCGAAGATCAGGTGTGAAAGCGCGATGGTGGTGTCGAGCGGATTGCCTATGGTGTTGGCGAGCCAGCCGTTGCCCTTGAATCTTTTTTCGAGTTCCGGCGTGCTCTGCGGATGGATGAAGATCAGCACGCCGAGTTCCTCCGCCTTCGCCCAGAACGGATGGAACTTCGGGTCGGAAAACTCCTCTCCGGCGACGCTCGCGCCGACGGCCGCGCCGCGCAAGCCGAGTTTTTTGACGCCGTGTTCGAGTTGCTGGACCGCGAGGTCGGGGTACTGCAGCGCCACCGAGGCAAAAGCGACGAAGCGGTCCGGGTACGTCCCGCAGAACTCGGCGAGTTTCTCGTTCTGGATCCGGATGACCTGGCTCGCGATGTCGCGCTCCGCCTTGTACCAGACCGGGTTGATGCTGAGCGCCTCGACGTCTATGCCCTGTTCGTCCATCTCGCGTATGCGTCTTAAGCCCACTTCACCGATCCCCGGCCCCCGCTGGTCTTCGAGTTTCATCCCCAGCAGGGCCAGCGCCTCCGGTATCACACAGTGCGCGTGCACATCGATGGTCTTGACGCGGCGGCCATTCACCACCACCTGCCGGCGCCGCCCGCCCCCCGGCTGCGCCTGCGCGGCATCAACGACACTGCAACCGGTAAAAGCGATGCCGGTCTCAGCGCCGGCCGCATCCTTGATGAACTCTCTGCAAGTAGGCATCTTCTCTTCCATGGGTTAGGTGAACGTGAGGGCCTGCGACGTCTAGACGCAATCGCGGCCGACGGAATTATGGCACAGCGTCGATCAGACTGCAGGCGATACCGGGCACGAATTGCTTCTTGGCCGTCCCGCTTACGGCTTACGGCTTACCGCTCACGGCTTTCTCGTCAGCGTATCTCGCGGTGAACGAACTCGATGATCTTCGCGATTGCGTCCCTGGCAGCCGGCGTGTTCGGATCGTTGGTGATGAACGCCTCGCCCATGCCTTCGAACAGGTGCAGGTCCACGCGGCCGCCCGCCTTGCGGTAACCCGCGATGAAGCGCTCGCGGTTAAGCACCGGATGCGCAAGGTCAGCGGTGCCCTGCAGGTACAGCACGGGAGGCATTTGGACCGGCTCGCCGCGTTCGAGCGCGAGCGTGGGATTGCCCTCGGCCATGGCCGCCTCATTCGGCCAGTACTGGTCATGGCAACGCACCCATTCGTCCGCCGGTTTGGCATGGGCGCCGCCCTGCAGGGTCTTCGCATAGTGATAGCGGCCCAGCGGGTCGATGACCGGCCAGCACAGGACAACGCAGCGCAACGTGGCGTCGACGGCCGCTGTGCCGGGCAAGGGCTGCGCGGCATATCGCGGATCGTCCGGTCGCATCGCCGCCAGCATGGCCTGGTGGCCGCCGCTCGACACGCCGAGTATGCCGATCCGGTTGGGGCGGCTGCCCAGTTCCGCGGCCCGGGTTTTGCACCAGCGGATCGCATAATTGGTGTCGGCCAGCGACGCCGGGTATCCGGCATCGGGCGGCATCCGGAAATCCAGGGCCACCACCACGACACCGCTTCTTGCCAGCGGTTCATCCGTGCCGGCGTCGCTCGTGCGGTCCTTCTTGCACCAGGCGCCGCCGTGCAGGTCGATGATGAGCGGAAAAGGTCCCGTTCCGCGCGGCTTGTAGACGCGCGCGAGCAGCGGCTTGTCTCCATGCCGCAGGTATTCGACATCCTCGACGTCGATTTCGTAGCGCGAGAGTACGGTGGCCGTCATCTTAGTAAAGCGCCGCTTTCAACCGCTCATACAGGCCGCGGTCATAATTTGCCGCGTCTATCCGCGACTGGCTGATATCCGCGAGCATCGTGCCAAGGCTGGGCAGACTGCCTCGATCAATGTGTCGAGCCGGGTCCCACAGTTTGGCTCGAAAGACGGCACGTGAGCACTGAAAAAACACCGTGTCGACGTGAACCACGATCGCCGAACGCGGGCGTTTCCCGCCGACACTGAATCGATCCAGCAACGCCGGCGCCGTGGAGATCGTCGCGCGCCCATTGACTCTGAGCGTCTCCCCGACACCTGGAATCAGGAACAGTAACGCGACGTACGGATTGGTAATGATGTTGCGAAGACTATCCACGCGATTATTCCCGGGCCGGTCCGGAATCAACAACGTCTTTTCGTCCTCGACAATGACAAACCCCGCGGCATCGCCTCGCGGGGAGGTGTCGAGTCCTTCCGGGCCGCTCGTTGCGAGGACCACAAAGGGGGACGCTGCAATCAGCGCCCGATAATGCGGGTGAATGTAATTAATCTCTTTCACCACGGCAGCTCCCGCAGGCGTGCCGTAAAGGCGTTCCAGCGCAGCGATGTTCGTAACCCGATGCTCTTCGTTTATAGAATCCATGACATTCCTTCCTGGCAGCCTGTCGGACTTGGCCTCATCCATCGGTATACATAGCGTTAACGGATCGCGGCCGATCGATGCTTCGGCGACAGGCTAATGATATAAGGAAAATGGGGACGGAGTAACGAAGTGGCTACGTTACCCGCCTTTTTTTCTTTGCCGAGTTAATGCTATTATATTAATAATAACAATGGCATGCGAAAATCACGCCGGGCATTGCAAGATTAGCTGCCAGAGTAGTTCCGCACCCGATCCCGCCCCTGAGGGATCGATAACAACACGGACCCGAGGAGGCCACCATGAAGACATCGCATAACATCGCCGCAGCGTTACTCGTTCTCGTGCTCGGGAGTATCCCGGGCGTCGCGCCGGCGCAGGACAAATGGCCGTCGAAACCGATCCGCATGATCGTGCCGTTCACCCCGGGCTCGGCGAGCGACGTGCTCGGGCGCATCGTCGCCCAGCGGCTCACCGAAGTCTTCGGACAGCAACTCGTCATCGACAACCGGCCGGGCGCCGGCGGACTGATCGGCAGCGAGTTGACGCGCGAGGCTGCGCCCGACGGCTACACCATCACCATGGTCGGGCAGCCGCATCTGTCGAATGCGCTGCTGCGCGAGAAAAAGCCGTACGACCCGCTGAAAGACTTCACGGCGATCTCGCTGGTCGGCACGACGCACAACGTGATCGTGCTCGGCAAGGGCATAAACGTGAAAACGATTCCGGATTTCATCGCGCTTGCCAAGGCCAAACCCGGCGCGCTCAACTACGGCTCGGCCGGTGTGGGCAGCTCCTCGCACCTCGCCGGCGCGCTGTTCGCATCGAAGGCGAAGATCAACGTCGTGCACGTGCCGTTCCGCCAGGGACCCGACAGCCGCAGCGCGCTGATCGCCGGCACGATCCACTATTACGTCTATCCGCTGCCCGCGATCATGGCGTTGCTCAAGGCCGGCACGCTGAAGGCGCTGGCGGTCGGCTCGCCCAAACGGGCCGAAGCGCTGCCCGAGGTGCCGACCAGCGCGGAAGCCGGGTTCCCTCAATACCGGTCGGAATCGTGGTTCGGCATCATCGCGCCGCGGGGTCTGCCCAAGCGGCTCGTCGCCAGACTCAACGCCGACACGGTGAGCGTGCTGAAAGAACCGGCCATGCGCGAGAAGTTCGTGCGCCAGGGCGCGGAGCCCGGGTTCGGCCCGCCCGAGCACTTCGACAAGATGCAGCGCGAGGAATATGCCGAGCTTGGCGCGCTGATCAAGGAAAGCGGCATGAAGGTGCAATAATAAGAGCGGTGAGCGGTGAGCCGTAAGCCGTAGGGCCGTCGCGATCAAAATCGTGATAATGTTCAGCCTCTTCTTACTCACCCTACTGAACAACCATGCCTGAGATTAATCCTGCTGCACATTCCGAACTCGTGCCGACCGGCAAGCTGCGCGTGGGCATCAACCTGGGAAACTTCCTGCTGACGGCGACGGACCCTGCAACGGGCGAGTACCGCGGCGTTGCCGTGGATCTCGGACAAGAGCTGGGCCGGCGTCTCGGCGTGCCCGTCGAGATCATCGGCTACCCTTCCCCCGGCGCTCTGGCCGACGCGGCCAGGTCAGGCGTATGGGACGTCGGATTTCTCGGTGCCGAGCCGCAGCGCGCGAACGAGATCGACTTCACCGCCGCCTATGTCGAAATCGAGGCCACCTACCTCGTGCCACCGGGGTCGCCGCTCAAAACCATCGCCGACGTGGATCGCGAGGGCGTGCGCATTGCCATATCGGGCAAGAGCGCCTACGACCTTTACCTGACCCGCAACCTCAAGCACGCCCAGCTCGTGCGCATCGTGGGCGCCGACAATGTATTCAAGCAGTTCGTCGATGACCAACTGGAAGCGCTGGCCGGACTCAGGCCGCGGCTGGTGAAAGACCATGACAATCTTCCGGGATCGCGCATCCTCGACGGGCAGTTCACCGCGGTCCAGCAGGCGGTCGGCACGCCCAAGGGCCGCGCCGCCGGCGCCCAGTACCTGCGCGAATTCGTCGAAGACATCAAGGCCACGGGGCTGGTGGCGAGATTGATCGAGAAAAACGGCGTTCGCGGTTTGACCGTTGCGCCCAAGGCCTAATTTAGTGGTTCGTGGCTCGTGGTTGGTGGCTCGTGACTGGTGACTTACGGCTTACGATACACGATTAACGAATAACGGATTTTATACCCATGTCTGAAATCAAAGTGATGGCGTCAGCGGCCTTCAAGGAGGCCTATCTGGAGCTCGTGCCGGAATTCGAACGCAGCACCGGGCACAAGGTGGTGACGATCTGGGTCCCGAGCGTACAGATGATGAACCGTCTCAAAGGCGGCGAGACGGTCGATCTCGTGATCATGTCGGCCGCCTCGCTCGACGAGCTCATCAAGTGCGGGATGATCGCGCCGGGTAACCGCTTCGATCTCGCGAAATCCGGCGTCGGCGTTGCCGTCAAAGCCGGCGCGGCCAAGCCGGACATCAGCTCGGGCGAGGCCCTCAAGCACGCCGTGCTTGCGGCACAGTCCATCGTCTATTCCACCGGGCCCAGCGGCATCTATCTCGCCGGCCTGTTCCAGCGCATGGGCATCGCCGACCAGATCAGGCACAAGATCAAGCAGGTGCAGGGCGAGCCGGCCGGCGCCTCGGTAGCGCGCGGCGAAGCGGAGATCGGCTTTCAGCAGGTGAGCGAGCTGCTCCCCGTCCCCGGCATCGACATACTCGGGCCGCTGCCGGCGGACGTCCAGCAGATCACCGTTTTCTCGGCCGGCCTGCATGTCGGCGCCAAGGCGCCGGATGCGGCCAGGGCGCTGGTCAAGTTCCTCACCGCGCCGGCCGCGGCTCCCGTCATCAGAAAGAAGGGCATGGAGCCGGCCTGAAGCTCGCAGGCCGCGACAATCCCGTTGTCAGCGGAATTCTTTGGTGGCCCGCGCCTGCTGCAGTAACGACCGTTTCCCGCTCAAGTTTCCGCGGCGCGGGCCGCTGTTTCTTTAACTGTCATGGTATTGATATGAGGCTTTTTTGAGCACACCCCCGCCCTCCACCGCCAAGCGCGCGCCGGCGCCCGACCCGCGTGCGCATGCGCGCGATGCCCGAACCTCGGCTGAAGAACCGGCTGCGGGGGAAAGCCTGTTCGCGCACGCCAAGCGCGCGCTGCGGTCCAGGGTAAGCGCCGCGGCAACCGCCGTTCTCGATGCCGGTATTGCGTTGCTGCAGCGACTACGCAAGGCGGCCGGCGGCGCGCCAGACGCGGGGACCGACGAGGACAGGCCCAGATCAAGGAAAGACATGCCAAGCGGGCGGCGCGATGCAGCAGCGCCTGAAGCCGAGACGCCCCAACCCAAGCGCCGCCTGCGCGCCTTCCTGATCTATCTTTGCGTGTTGTTGGCGGGCGGCCTGGGAGGCGGAGCCTTCGCTTACGACCTGCTCGAAAACCTGCTCGATCGCCAACTCGCGGAAAGCCGGCGCCTGGAAGCGGCAATAACGGAACATTCCCAGTCCGCCGCCGCAGCCCAGAAAAAATTCGAGGAAGCGCAGGCCAAGCGCATCGAAGCGGAGAAAAAACTCGAGGCGTCCCTCGACGAGTACACGAAATCCGCAACTGCGAAACAAAAGAAGCTCGACGAAACGGAAAAACAGCTGGAAACGCTGCTCGCAGCCGAACGCGCCCGGAATCCCCCGCCTTTGCCACCCGCCGCTCGCGGCAGCGCCGGCAGCAAGACTCCCTCAATCAAGACCGGCGACTGCGCCCTGAACCAGGGCAACCTCACCACCCTGAAGGACTGCATCAGCAACTTCAACCTCTAGCAGTCTGTCGGACTTTGCTAATGGACGCAGTAACGAATGCAACCGGTATGGCTTTTGTCGAAGCCGGGGCGACAGACTGCTTAAGGAAGAAACTTTGTGTGTCGAAACGCCGTGTTGGCCGGAACAAACGTCACTTGCATGGCATTCATTTCGCCTCGTTCTTTAGTTTCTTTCATTTTAGGAGTTTGTCGGGGCTAAGCCCGACAAACTCCTGTTTACTGCGG
>CAYIRZ010000186.1:0-6565 GCA_964365845.1 uncultured Streptomycetaceae bacterium | reverse complement strand
GCGGACAGCGGCGCGAAAAGCGTGGCCTTCACCTACAACGACCCGGTGATCTTCGCCGAATACGCGATGGACGTGGCCGACGCCTGCCATGAGCGCGGCATCCAGACCGTCGCCGTCACCGCCGGCTACATCCACGACGCGCCGCGGCGCGAGTTCTTCGCCAAAATGGACGCCGCCAACGTCGACTTGAAGGCCTTCACCGACGAGTTCTACGTCAAGCTATGCGGCGCGCATCTGCAGCCGGTGCTCGACACGCTGGTTTATCTGAAGCATGAAACCAATGTGTGGTTCGAGATCACCACGCTCTTGATCCCCGGCAAGAACGACTCGGACGCGGAAATCACCGCCGCGTGCCAATGGATCCGAAAAGAACTCGGCCCCGACGTGCCGCTGCATTTCAGCGCCTTCCATCCCGACTACAAGATGGACGCCATCCCCGCCACGCCGGCGGCCACCCTCAACCGCGCGCGCGAGATCGCGCTGGGAGCAGGCATCAACTACGTCTATACCGGCAACGTGCACGACGAGAAAGGCGGCAGCACCTGGTGCCCGGCGTGTCACGCCCCGCTCGTCCTGCGCGACTGGTACCGCATCGACGATTATCGCCTCACGCCCGACGGCCATTGCCCGGACTGCCACGCGCCGATTGCCGGTCGTTTCGGCGAATTCCGCAAGCCTTTCGGCCCGCGCCGCATTCCCGTCGCCATCCACCGCGCAGTATGATTATAACCATTTGTTTTTATTAACTATTTTCTGGAGGGGCGGGTTGCCTCGCGGGGCATCATACTCAAGTCCCCGGTGTCACTCGAAACGCCATGCGAGAGTTTGATGCGCAGTTGCAGATCGGTGCGCGAGTCGGCGTTGCGCAGCGCCTCGTCCGCTCTGATCCGGCCGGCCGTGTAGAGGTCATAGAGTGCCTGGTCGAAGGTCACCATGTCGAGTTCCCGGCTGCGCGTCATCACGCTCTTGATCTCGTCGATGCGACCCTTCTGGATAAGCTCCGATATCAACGGAGAAAGCAGCATCACTTCCACCGCCAGCACCAGTTTTTGGCCGATGCCCGGGATCAGCCGCTGCGACACCACCGCCCGCAGGTTGATGCTCATGTCCATCAGCAGTTGCTTTTGCGCGTCCTCCGGAAAAAAATTGATGATGCGCTCGATCGCCTGGTTGGAGTTATTGGCGTGCAGCGTCGACAGGCACAGATGCCCGGTCTCGGCGTAAGCGATGGCATACTGCATGGTCGCGCGGTCACGGATCTCGCCGATGGCGATCACGTCCGGCGCCTCGCGCATCGCATTCTTGAGCGCCTCCGCATAGGACTGGGTATCGATGCCAACCTCGCGCTGGTCGACGACTGACTTCTTGTGCTGATGTATGAACTCGATCGGGTCCTCGATGCACAGGATATGGCCGGTCGCATGCTCGTTGCGGTAATCGATCATGGCGGCCATGGTCGTGCTCTTGCCCGAGCCGGTGGAGCCGACGATCAGGATCAGGCCGCGCTTCACCATCACCAGCTTCTCGAGGATCGGCGGCAGGCTGAGTTCGGAAAACGACGGTATCGTGGACCGGATGTACCGCACCACCATCGCCACTTCGCCGCGCTGCTGGTAGATGTTGATGCGAAAGCGCCCGATGTTTTCGGCCGAGACCGCGAGGTTCATCTCCATCGTCGCCTCGAACTGGCCGATCTGCTTCGTGTTCATCACGCTGTAGGCGAGTTGCTTCACCTCGCCGGGCCCAAATGCCGGCGCATCGGCCGGATAAGTCACGCCCTCGACCTTGAAATTGGGCCGCGCCCCGGCACTGAAGAAAAGATCCGACGCATTGCGCTCGACCATCAGCTTGAGGAAGGAAAAGAGATCCATGCGCGCTCCAGGTTGCACTTTCTGCCGCCGCATTTCATGACGTTCGCCAGGCGCCATGCCCGGGCGCGTTTTCAATGCCGTCAGACCAGTATAATAACGCCCTTTCCGTAGTTTCAATGTTGCAGATCCCGATTCCCCCTCCCGGCCAGCGCGAGCGTGCCGGTCCGTTCCACGGCTCGAGCGACGCGCTGGCACTGGCGACGCTTGCGGCCCACGCTCGCCCCTTGCTCGTGGTAACCGAGTCCGCGTGGCACGCGCAGCGCCTGCTCGAGGAAATCCCGTTTTTCGCGCCTCAGCTCAAAACCCATCTTTTCCCCGACTGGGAAACGCTGCCCTACGACCACTTCTCGCCGCATCACGATCTCATCTCCGAGCGGCTGGGAACGCTCTATCAGATCATGCGCGGCGAGTTCGATATCGCCATCGTGCCCGTCGCCACGGCGCTCTACTGCCTGCCGCCGGTCGAGTACCTCGCCGCCAATACCTTCTTCTTCAAGCAGGGCGGGAAACTTGCCGCCGCCGAGCTGCGCAGGCAGTTCACGATCGCCGGCTACACCCATGTCACCCAGGTGCTGGCGCCGGGAGAATACAGCTACCGCGGCGGACTGATCGATCTCTTCCCGATGGGCAGCGCGCTGCCCTACCGCATCGATCTGTTCGACGAGGAAATCGAGAGCATCCGCAGCTTCGACGTCGACACCCAGCGCTCGATCTACAAGGTCAATGAAGTGCGCCTGCTGCCGGCGCGCGAATTCCCGATGGACGAAGCGGGCCAGACGCGCTTTCGCAAGAACTTCCGCGAAAAGTTCGAGGGCGACCCTTCGAAAAGCCGCATCTACAAGGACGTGTCCAAGGGCGTGCCCACCGCCGGCGTCGAATACTATCTGCCGCTGTTTTTCGACCAGACCGCGTTCATCACCGATTACCTGCCGCAAAACACGCTCATCTGCCTGCAGGGCAATGTGCAGGCGGCGATCGAACAATTCTGGCAGGACACCCATGCGCGCCACGCCATGCTGCGCGGCGACCTCGCCAACCCGGTATTGCCGCCGGGCGAGCTGTTCCTGGCGGCGGACGCTTTCTTCGGCGCGATCAAGCCGTTCGCGCGCGTGGAACTCGCGAGCCAGACTCCGGCGCAAGGCGCCGTAACTGATCCCTCATCCCTCATCCCTCATCCCTCGCCGGCAGCGGAGCCGGAAACGCCTCACGCCTCACGCCTCACGCCTCACTTGCAAGCGGAACCGGCTGCCACGCAGCTGCTGCCTCCGCTTGCCGTCCAGCGCCGCGCCGACAATCCGCTGCACAGCCTGACGGCATTCCTGGCTGTCTTTCCCGGCCGCACGCTGCTGCTCGCCGAGAGCCTGGGCCGGCGCGAGACCATGCTCGAATACCTGAACGAGCACGGCCTGAAGCCCGCGGTGTGCGGCGATTTCGTGCAGTTCGCGGCGGGCGGCGAGCGCCTGATGCTCGGCGTCGGCCCGCTCAATTCCGGCTTCATTCTCACCGCCGACCCGCTCGCGGTCATCACCGAGAACGAGCTGTACGCGACCCAGGTCCGCAACCGCACGCAGCGCGAAGCCAAGCGCGCCACCACCGAAGGCATGCTGCGCGACCTGTCCGAGGTCAAAATCGGCGATCCGGTGGTGCACGAGCAGCACGGCATCGGCCGCTATCTTGGCCTGCACACCATGGATCTCGGCGAAGGCGCGGCCGAGTTCCTCACGCTCGAATACGCCAGTAACGACAAACTCTACGTGCCGGTATCCAGCCTGCACCTCATTAGCCGCTACAGCGGCGCGGCGCCGGAAGCCGCCCCCCTGCATACGCTGGGCAGCGGCCAATGGGACAAGGCCAAGAAAAAAGCCGCGGCACAGGTGCGCGACACCGCGGCGGAACTGCTCAACCTCTACGCCCAGCGCGCCGCGCGCCAGGGTTATGCGTTCAAGCTCAAGCAACATGATTACGAAGCGTTCTGCGAAGGCTTTCCGTTCGAGGAGACCGCCGACCAGGCCTCGGCGATCAACGCCGTGCTCGAAGACCTGAAAAGCGGCAAGCCCATGGACCGGCTGATCTGCGGCGATGTCGGCTTCGGCAAGACCGAAGTCGCGCTGCGCGCGGCCTTCGTCGCGGTCGCCGACGGCAAGCAGGTCGCGGTGCTGGTGCCGACGACGCTGCTCACCGAGCAGCACTTCAATACCTTCTCCGACCGCTTCGCGCAGATTGAAGATATGTGGCCGGTGAAGATCGCGGAGCTGTCGCGCTTCCGTTCCGCCAGGGAGCAGGCCGGGGCGCTAAAAGGACTCGCCGAAGGCAAAATCGACATCGCCATCGGCACCCATGCGCTGCTGGCGCGCGGCGTCAAGTTCAAGAACCTCGGGCTGGTCATCGTCGATGAAGAGCACCGCTTCGGCGTGCGCCAGAAAGAACAGCTCAAGGCGCTGCGCGCCGAAGTCGACGTGCTGACACTCACCGCCACGCCGATCCCGCGCACGCTGGCGATGTCGCTCGAAGGCCTGCGCGACTTTTCGGTGATCGCCACCGCGCCGCAGCGGCGGCTGGCGATCAAGACCTTCGTTTCCCGATTCAGCAAGTCGCAGATCCGCGAAGCGGCGCTGCGCGAACTGAAGCGCGGCGGCCAGATCTATTTCCTGCACAATGACATCGACACCATAGCGCACATCGAGGAAATGCTGGGCAAGCTGCTGCCCGAAGCGCGCATCCGCATCGCCCACGCCCAGATGCGCGAGCGCGATCTGGAGCACGTGATGCGCGACTTCTACCAGCAGCAGTTCAATCTGCTGCTGTGCACTACCATCATCGAGAGCGGCATCGACGTGCCGACCGCCAACACCATCATCATCAACCGCGCCGACCGCTTCGGCTTGGCGCAGCTGCACCAGTTGCGCGGGCGCGTCGGGCGCTCGCACCACCAGGCCTATGCCTACCTGCTGCTGCCCGAGGAAGGCAACATCACCACGCAGGCCAAGAAGCGGCTGGAAGCGATCCAGATGATGGAGGAACTGGGTTCGGGCGTGTTCCTCGCCATGCACGACCTCGAAATCCGCGGCGCCGGCGAAGTGCTGGGCGAATCGCAAAGCGGCGAGATGCAGGAGGTCGGCTTCAGCATGTACTGCGCGATGCTCGACAGCGCGGTCATATCGCTCAAGGCAGGCAAGGAACCCGATCTCACCGCGCCGCTCGGCGTCACCACCGAGATCAACCTGCACGTGCCGGCGCTGCTGCCCGGCGATTACTGCAGCGACGTGCACGAGCGGCTGGTGCTCTACAAGCGGCTCGCCAACTGCGACAGCGAAGATGAGCTCGACGGCCTGCGCGAGGAACTGATCGACCGCTTCGGCGAACTGCCCGACGCGGCGCGCGCGCTGATCGACAGCCACCGCCTGCGCATCCTCGGCAAACCGCTGGGCATCGCGCGCATCGACGCCACCGACGTCGCCATCCAGCTGCAGTTCGTGCCCAACCCGCCGATCGAACCGATGAAAATCATCAAGCTGATCCAGACCCGGCGCAACTACAAGCTCGCCGGCCAGGACAAGCTGCGCATCGAAGCCCCCCTCCCCGATCTCAAGGCGCGCGTCGCCGCCATTCGCGAAGCGTTCGGCCAGCTGGCGTAGGCGCGCTACGCGCTGAAAACCAAAAAGCATGAACGCGAAGGGCGCAAAGGTTTTCTTTTCAATACCCCCTTGAGGGGTACGCGAAGGAACGCCAAGGAAAAAAGAAGGAAAAGGAAAATGCGCCGGCAGGGTTGAGGATGACGTGGCACTGGCATATGATGGGCACCAAACCGGCGCCAAGTGTCAACTAAATGGTCATCTAATCTGTCATCCAATTCGTCATCTATCTTTTCACCTAATTACAAGTTGGGCATGAGGGAAACTTGGTGTGATCGAACCTACCGCTGCTGAAATAGCCGTCCGCGACCCTCTAACCGAGGTTACTCGCAAAGAGCGCCGGGCATTGCTTGGCATGAGCGTTCTCGGTATCGCACTGGTCAAGACAGGGTTTGTACCTACGAAGATTTCTGCCTTGGGCATTGAGTTCTCGCAAGCGGATCAAAAGTCAATCCTTACCATTTTGGCGTTTGTAGTCATCTACTTCCTTGTGGCGTTTGCGGTTTACGCAACCACAGATTTTCTCACTTGGCGTTTAGCGTTCCGGTCCGCAGCAATTGCGCGTCGGGAGCGGCAAATGCAGCGAGACATTGCCAAGCGAGCTGGCACCAGCGAGTTGGAATTAGTGAAACTAGACCCCGAGGGCTGGCAACACTCACCCGGGTCGATCGCTTATCGCATCAGTGGTGTCGCGTCTGTGATACGCGCGACGTTCGAGTTCCTCTTGCCGATCATCGTTGGCATATATGCAGCCATCTTGCTGTCAACAACCCATGTGCCGTAGCCGGGCTTTGACGTTCATGCCCAACCGCGCGTTCGAAGGGACGCGCATAAAGCCGCGCGCCCTTCAACGCGGACGTTGAGGCTGTAGAAAAACCCTTTTTTGCATCGTGCGCGAGCGCACGAGATTGCGCTGATGCAATCGCAAGTCACTTGAGCCAGAATCGTTCGATTGTTCGCGACGAGACGGTGCACTTGGCGCTGCGGCAGAGGGTTCTTCTTTGCTGCGCTACTGCGCATAGCCGTGATGGGCGAGCTTCTCGATGTTGTGGACCAGGCAGA
>CAYIRZ010000185.1:3653-6601 GCA_964365845.1 uncultured Streptomycetaceae bacterium | reverse complement strand
TTTAGTTTTTTTCATTTTAGGAGTTTGTCGGGGCTAAGTCCGACAAACTCCTAGGTATAATCAGTCACGACTTTCGTTGGAGAGAGCCCCTATGCAGACCAAAATCCCCTGCGTCCTGATGCGCGGCGGCACCTCGCGCGGACCGTTCTTCCTGGCTTCCGACCTGCCGGCAGACCCGCACCAGCGCGACGAAGTATTGCTCGCCGTGATGGGCTCGCCGCACGAATACCAGGTCGATGGCATCGGCGGCGCCAACCCGCTCACCAGCAAAGTGGCGATCATCAGTAAATCGCAGCACGCCGAAGCCGACGTCGATTATCTGTTCGCGCAGGTGCTGATCAATGAAAAACGCGTCGACACCAAACCGAACTGCGGCAACATGCTGGTTGCGGTCGGCCCGTTTGCCATCGAAGCCGGCCTGGTGCCGGCGCAGCATCCCGAAACCGTGGTGCGCATCTACAACGTCAACACCCAGGCGCTGGTCGAGTCCATCGTGCAAACGCCGGGCGGCAGGGTTTCGTACGAGGGCGATGCGGCGATCGACGGCGTGCCCGGCACCGCGGCGCCGGTCAAAATCAATTTCAAAAGCGCGATCGGCGCCGTGACCGGCAAGCTGCTGCCGACCGGCAGACCGCTCGATAAAATCGACGGCGTCGACGTCAGCTGTGTCGACATGGCAATGCCGATGGTGCTGATGCCAGCGGAGCAACTGGACAAGACCGGCCACGAAACCGCGGCCGAACTCGATGCCGACAAGGCGCTGTTGGCCCGCATGGAAGCGATCCGCCGCAAGGCGGGTGAAATGATGGGCATGGGCGATGTTTCCAGGATGGTGGTGCCCAAGATCGGCCTGCTCACGGCCCCCCGCAAAGGCGGCACCATTACCTCGCGCTACTTCGTCCCTTATTCCTGCCACAAAGCCCATGCCGTGACCGGTACCGTGTGCGTCGCCTCGGCCTGCGCAATCCCGGGCACGGTGGCCGAGCGCATCGCATCGCTTACGGCCGCACCCCAGGGCGTGGTCAAGATCGAGCACCCGTCGGGAATGATCGCCATCGACCTCGACGTCGAACTCGACCAGCAGCAGCCGGTCATCCGGCGCGCCGCCCTCATCCGCACCGCGCGCCGGCTGTTCGACGGCCACGTCTACGTGCCGGAACAGGTCTGGACCGGTGTCGAAAAGCGTCCGGCGCAGGCCACGGCACAAGCGCGGCCGGCAGTCAAAGTCGCCTAGGAGTTTGTTGGACTGAGCCAAACTCCTAACATGAAGGTCGCCGTGATCGGCGGCGGTTATGCCGGCATGGCGGCCGCGGTAACGCTTGCGGAACACGGCATAGCGGCAACCGTTTTTGAGGCAGCGCCGCAACTCGGCGGCCGGGCACGCCGCGTCGTTTACCATGACACCGCGCTCGACAACGGCCTGCATATTCTGATCGGTGCCTACCGCGAAACGCTGCGTCTGATTGAACTCGTGAACCGCGATGCCGGGAGCGCACTGCTGCGGTTGCCGCTCGACTGGCAGGTTCACGGTCACTTCCGGCTGCGTGCAGCCCGGCTGCCCGCCCCCCTGCATCTTGCACTGGGGCTGCTGACGGCGCGCGGCGCAAGCTGCGGCGAGCGCGTCGCGGCAGCCATATTCATGCGCGCCATGCGCAAAATGAATTTCCGTCTGCCGCAGGACATGCCGGTGAGCGAGCTGCTGCGACGGCACCGCCAAGGCGCGGCATTTACGCGCCATCTGTGGCATCCGCTGTGCATCGCCGCGCTCAACACGCCGCCGGATATCGCCTCGGCGCAGGTATTCGTCAACGTGCTGCGCGACAGCCTCAGCGCCGGGCGCGCCGACAGCGAAGTCATGCTGTCCCGCGTCGATCTCTCCGCGCTTTTTCCCGATCCCGGCGCGGACTATGTCCGTTCACACGGCGGGCAGGTCCTCATCGGTCATAGTGTTGACGCCATCGCCGAAGACGGCCAACGCTTGGTGGTCAACGCGCGCGGCCAGGCATTTCATTTCACGCATGTCGTGTGCGCGCTGCCGCCGCATCGCCTGCCTGGGGTCGTTGCCGGGCTGCCGGCGCTTGCCGGAATCGCAGCCCGGGTCGAACGCTTCGAATACCAACCGATCCATACGATTTACCTGCAATATCCCGGGCAAATCGCGCTGCCTTCGCCCATGCTGGGACTGAGCGGCGGGCTGGCACAGTGGGTGTTTGACCGTGAAGCGATCTGCAACCAGACAGGGCTCGTCGCCGTCGTCATCAGCGTTAAGGGGCCGCATCAGGACATGCCCCAGGATGAACTCGCGCAGCGCATGCACGCCGAACTAGGGCGGCACTTCGGGCCCCTGCCCGCGCCGCTCTGGCAGCGGGTGATCGCGGAAAAGCGCGCAACCTTCGCCTGCACCGTCAATCTGCAGCGGCCGGCTCAGCGCACCCCGCTGAAGAATTTTTTTCTCGCGGGCGATTACACCACAAGCGATTACCCCGCGACGCTGGAAGCCGCGGTGCGCAGCGGCATCAGCTGCGCGCAGCAGGTGATCGCATCACGCTAGCCCGCATGTTTCATGACTGTCACGGTTTTGGGGTTATGGGATCACCCCGTCCGGGCGGGCGCATGCGGCATGCGGGCTAAAAGAGCATCTTCGAACACATGGCGTTCCTTTCGCCCCGTTCTTTAGTTTTTTATTTTAGGAGTTTGTCGGGGCCAAGTCCGACAAACTCCTAAGAAGTATAATGGCCGGCGACCATTTGATAACAACAGGGGTCCATCGTGCCTGAACGCGAATCCATGCAATACGATGTCGTTATCGTCGGCGCCGGGCCTGCCGGGCTCGCGGCGGCGATACGCCTCAAGCAACTGGCGGCACAGCACAGCCGCGACGTCAACGTGTGCGTGCTGGAAAAAGGCTCGGAAGTCGGCGCGCACATCCTGTCGGGCGCGGTCATGGA
>CAYIRZ010000185.1:0-3553 GCA_964365845.1 uncultured Streptomycetaceae bacterium | reverse complement strand
CGCCTATCAGCCGGGCATGGAATTGCATGCCCGATACACGTTTTTCGCCGAGGGCTGTCGCGGACACCTCGGCAAGCAACTGCAGGAGCGCTTCCGGTTGCGCGAAGGCCGGGACCCGCAGGTCTATGGCATCGGCCTTAAAGAGCTGTGGGAAATTCATCCCGGGAAACACCAGAAGGGGCTGGTGATCCATACCGCCGGCTGGCCGCTCGGCAACGATACCTACGGCGGTTCCTTTTTCTACCATATGGAAGACAATCTGGTGGCGATCGGCTATGTCGTCGGCCTCGCCTACGGCAATCCCTACCTGAGTCCCTATGAAGAGTTCCAGCGCTTCAAGACGCACCCGGCCGTACGGCCGTCTCTGGAAGGCGGCAAGCGCATTGCCTACGGCGCGCGGGCCATCTCCGCCGGCGGGCTGCAATCGCTGCCAAAACTCATTTTCCCCGGCGGCTGCCTGATCGGCGACGACGCGGGTTTTCTCAATGCCTCGCGCATCAAGGGCAGCCATACGGCGATCAAATCGGGCATGCTCGCCGCGGAAGCGGCGTTCGACGCGCTGAAGTCAGACGGCGTAAGCGAGCTCACGGCCTATCCGGAGTCATTCCGCAGCAGCTGGCTGCATGACGAACTGCACCGGGCGCGCAATTTCAAGCCCTGGATGAGCAAGGGCCTTGCCACCGGCACGCTGATGGTCGGTATCGACCAGGTCGTGTTCGGCGGACGCGCACCGTGGACGCTGCGCCACCGGCACGCCGACCATGAAACACTCATCAACAAGAGCAGGGCGAGTCTGATCGACTACCCCAAGCCCGATGGCGTCATCACCTTTGATCGGCTGTCATCGGTATTCATCTCCAATACCAACCACGGCGAGGACCAGCCGTGCCATCTCACCCTCAAGGATGAGACGGTGCCGGTCAAAGTCAATCTCGAATTCTACGACGCGCCCGAGCAGCGCTATTGTCCGGCGGGTGTCTATGAGATCGTGCGCGATGCAAACGGGGAAAATCCCCGTTTGCAAATAAATGCCCAGAATTGTGTCCACTGCAAAACGTGTGACATCAAGGACCCGACGCAGAACATCGTATGGGTGACGCCGGAAGGTGGCGGCGGACCGAATTACCCCAATATGTGACCGGCTGCGCCGGCCAAAGGCATGATATTCTACGTATCGCCGGCCGCCTCTGCCTCGCCTTCCCGGCCGCACATTCCCCCGACAATCGATGAACACTAAAAAAGACCCGCCCGTCCCGAAGTCACGCCGTTCAGCCGACGCTACGAGTGAGGTTGTGTATCTGCAATCGATCACCGACGATCTGATGGGTTGGGACGATCCACGGGCGAAGCTGGCACGCGCGCTGCAGGAGGATCAGTTTCTGCTGTTCGCGCAAAAAATATTAGCAATCAAGCGCGGCGCGGCCGACTCCCTCTGCTACGAAATCCTGCTGCGACTCCAGGAGGAAGAAGACCATATGCTGCCGCCGGGTGGTTTCATTCCGGTTGCCGAGCATTACAACATGATGGAAGACATTGACCGCTGGGTGGTGCACAACCTGATCTCATGGTGCGTCGACAAGCGGCGGGCCAGCCCCGATTGGCACGTGCCACTGTTCTGCGTCAATCTCTCCGGCGCCGCGCTCGGCAACCCGGAATTTGCCGAATTTGTCCACCATGAACTGAAGAGGCCGGGAATGGCCGGGAATCGGCTGTGTTTTGAAATAAGCGAGCCGGATGTCGTCAATCAGCATGACAACGTGCAGCGCTTGATCGCTGCGCTCAAGCCCGCCGGATGCCGCTTCACGATCGATGCGTTCGGCAGTGTCAAGGTATCGTTTTCCTACCTCAAGGGCCTTGCCATCGACTTTCTCAAGATCGATGGCGTCATCATCATGAATATCCTGAAGGATCCCTCCGAGCTGGCAAAAGTGAAGGCCATCGGCGCGGTATGCCAGAAAATCGGCATGCGGACCATCGCCGAATTCGTCGAAAGCCGGGAAACGCTCGACAAGTTGCGCGAGCTCGGCGTCGACTACGTGCAGGGATTCGGCATTGCCCGCCCCGGGCCGATAACCGAGCTTGCCTGACGGCGCAAACCCTGCGAAGCTGGAAAGGCTGCTTAGTGCTTTTCATTTTAGGAGTTTGTCGAACCCAGGTCCGACAAACTCCTAGAACAGCTTGAAGCCACCATCGCCACCGAGCATGCCGTTGCGCAGCCGGCCGTCCACCGGTTTCCTGCCAATCCAGATGCGCAGCATCGCCTGGAAAAAATCCTCGCCCTTGATGATGATTTTTTGCTCGCCGTTGACCGTGACCCGGGTACCGCTGCCCGGCACATAATCGAGATGGATCACGCCGCCGCGCTTGATGACCCCGATCGAATTCATCATGCGATTCAGATCGCGAATGCGGCTTTCGATCAAGGCCAGTTCGGCCGGGATATGGTTTGCCGCCAGAGCGTTGTTGAGCGAGGCCGTCAATTCTTGCGCCGTCAGTTCGTCGGTCAGAATATGCATGGCCACCCGCTTGGGGCCGGAATCCGCGATGACTTCGTCAGCATCAGACTTTTTTGCGGTCAGATACAGCGCCCCCACATATACCTTGATGATGGCCAACTTGTAGCGCACGCCGGCGCCGTTCAGGACTACCTGCGGGCCGCCCTGCCCCAGGCTTACTTTCTCGTCGAGTCTGATGCCCTCTATCTCGTACGCGGCAAGGGGCCCGGCCGCCAATGCCAGCCCCATCAGCGCGCAAACCACGACGATTCTTTGCTTCATTCTTCCCCTTGCCTCCAGGAGTTTGTCGGACTTCGCCCCGACAAACTCCTAAAATGGAAAAACTAAAGTTAGTTTTTGAAGCGCTCAAAACGCTTCAAAAACTCCTGCCGCGCCCATGCCGGTGCCTATGCACATTGTCACCATGCCGTACTTCTTCTGGTGGCGGCGCAAGCCATGGAGCAGCGTCGCCACGCGGATGGCGCCGGTGGCGCCCAAGGGGTGGCCGAGCGCAATCGCGCTGCCCAGCGGATTGACACGGGCATGATCCAGCCCCAGTTCCTTCATCACCGCCAGCGATTGCGCGGCAAACGCTTCGTTCAATTCGATCCAGTCGATGTCGTCCTGCTTGAGCCCTACCCGCTGCAATGCTTTGGGTATCGCCTTGACCGGTCCTATGCCCATGATCTCCGGCGGCACCCCGGTCACCGCATAGCCCATGAAACGGCCCAGCGGCGCCAGAGCAAAGCGTTTCATCGCCGCCTCGCTCATCAATACCACGGCGCCCGCGCCGTCCGACATTTGCGAGCTGTTTCCGGCCGTAACGCTGCCCTTGGCGGCAAACGCCGGCTTCAGCCTGGCGAGGCCTTCCGGCGAGGTATCGCGGCGCGGTCCCTCGTCGTTGACCACCTCGCGCGTTTTGACCTTGATCTCCCGGCTGTCGAGATCGGGAACCTTCTCGGTAATGACAAACGGCGTGACCTCGTCCTTGAACTCTCCCGCATCCATCGCGCGCAGCGCACGGCGACGCGCCTCCACCACGGGAACCCCTGCCGCGA